>JAYWAV010000320.1:0-3736 GCA_043782015.1 Rhodoferax sp.
GGAAAGCTGCTTTTTCTCCAGTAGCATCCGGCTTACCAGCGAAGAAGCAGATTTTCTGCTGGTGATTAATCAACTTCTAGAAGGACAATCAATCATGGCAACTGCAAAAAAACCGGCTGCAAAAAAAGCCGCTCCCGCGAAAAAAGTAGCAGCAAAGAAAGCGGCTCCTGCCAAAAAGGCAGCACCAGCCAAAAAAGTAGCTGCAAAGAAGGCTCCTGCGAAGAAGGCAGCACCCGCCAAGAAAGTAGCCGCAAAGAAGGCTCCGGCCAAGAAGCGCACCGTCAACGCCGCATTCATGAAGGCTTTGACACCAAGCGCCGCTCTGGCCGCGGTGGTGGGCTCCGCGCCTCTGCCACGTACGGAAGTCGTGAGCAAGCTGTGGGCTTACATCAAGAAGAACAAGCTGCAAGACGCAGTTAACAAGCGCATGATCAACGCTGACGCCAAGCTGAAGGAAATCTTCGGCAAGATGCAAGTGTCGATGTTTGAGATGGCTGGCCTGATCGGCAAGCACCTGAAGTAATGTCTTGGCGGGACAGATCTTTAGCTCTGTCCCCCACTGACTAGAACTTGCGTTCACTCGCGAAAGGCCGGGCAACCGGCCTTTTTTTATTGGTAACATCCACGACCTTTTGCTTTAGTCGCCACTATCCATGCTGCGCTTTGTTCTCACGCGATTGAGCCTGATCATTCCGACCTTTTTCGGCATGACCCTGCTTGCGTTTTTCCTGATCCGGCTGGTACCGGGCGACCCTATTGAAACCCTGGCCGGAGAGCGCGGTATTGATGAAGTACGGCACGCGCAATTGCTCAAGGAATACGGGCTGGACAAGCCACTGATGACGCAGTACGGCATCTATATCACCAAGGTGTTGCATGGCGATCTGGGCAAGTCCATCATCACGCAGGCTCCCGTTCTGAGTGAATTCAAGACGCTGTTCCCCGCCACCATTGAGCTCGCGCTGTGCGCGATCATTTTTGCGCTGCTGATCGGCTTGCCAGCGGGTATCCTGGCGGCCGTCAAGCGAAACTCCTTTCTGGACCATGGCGTCATGGGTGTTTCCCTGACCGGCTATTCCATGCCCATCTTCTGGTGGGGCTTGCTGCTGATCCTGCTGTTCTCCGTGCAGTTGGACCTGACACCCGTCTCCGGCCGCATCGCGGTGCAATATTTCATCGAACCGGTTACCGGCTTTTTGCTAATTGATTCCCTGTTATCAGGGGAACAAGGCGCCTTCGCTTCGGCTGCATTGCACCTGGCGCTGCCAACCGTGGTGCTGGGCACAGTGCCACTGGCAGTCATTGCACGCATGACACGCTCCGCCATGCTCGAAGTGCTGGGTGAAGACTACATCCGTACCGCAAAGGCCAAGGGCCTGTCCAAACTGCGTGTCGTTGCCGTCCACGCGCTGCGCAATGCGCTCATTCCTGTGGTTACCGTCATCGGCTTGCAAATCGGCGTACTGTTCACTGGTGCCATCCTGACCGAAACCATTTTTTCCTGGCCAGGCGTTGGCAAATGGCTGATTGAAGCGATCAGTCGGCGTGACTACCCCATCTTGCAAGGCGGCATGTTGCTGTTGGGCGGCATCGTGATGGCCGTCAACCTGTTGGTCGATCTGGCCTACGGCATCATCAACCCCCGCATTCGCCACCAGAAATGACCATGACACCTTCTGTGCAAACCGCTACTGCGCCCGCACCGGTGCACCCGCTGCGCGATTTCTGGCGCTATTTTTCAGCCAACAAAGGGGCCGTCGCCGGCCTGCTGATTGTGTTGGGCGTCATGCTGGTCGCCATCTTCGCCGAAGTGATTGCGCCTTACGCGCCTGATCTGACGGACAACAGCGTGTTTCTGGTACCGCCAGCCTGGCAGACCGGTGGCTCCAGTGCCCACCTGCTGGGGACTGATGCGATTGGTCGCGACATCCTGTCCCGCCTGATCTATGGCTCCCGCCTGTCGCTATCGATTGGCGTGACCGTGGTGACCATGTCGCTGTTGATCGGCGTCTTCCTGGGTCTGCTGGCAGGCTATTTTCGCGGTGTGTTTGAAGTCACCATCATGCGTTTGATGGACATCATCCTGACGCTGCCCAGCCTGCTGCTGGCCATCGTGATCGTCGCGATCCTAGGCCCCGGCATGATCAACGCCATGCTGGCGGTGTCTATCGTCGTGCTGCCGCACTACGTACGGATTACCCGCGCCGCCGTGATCTCCGAAGTCTCACGCGATTACGTGACTGCAGCCCGCATGGGCGGCGCCAGCCACTGGCGTTTGATGTTCAGCGAGGTGCTGCCCAACTGCACCGCGCCGCTGATCGTACAGGCCTCTTTGGGTATCTCCGCCGCCATTCTGGATGCGGCCGCTCTGGGCTTTCTGGGCTTGGGCGCACAACCGCCCTCACCCGAATGGGGCACCATGCTGGCTGATGCACGCGAGTTCGTGTTGCGCGCCTGGTGGGTCGTCACCTTCCCGGGCCTGGCCATTCTGATCACCGTACTGGCCTTCAATTTGCTGGGCGATGGCCTGCGCGATGCGCTGGATCCCAAGCTGAAACGTTAAGGCGACGAGAGTTATGGCATTGCTGGAAATTGAAAATCTGTCGGTGGAGTTTCCATCGCACAACGGCACCATGCATGCCGTGGACGGTGTCAGCCTGTCGCTGGACACGGGTGAGGTGCTGGGCATCGTCGGTGAATCCGGCTCGGGCAAAAGCGTCACGATGATGGCGCTGATGGGCCTGGTGGCCTACCCGGGACGCGTGCGTGCCGACAAACTGCGCTTTGACGGTCACGACCTGCTGGGCCTGTCGGACCGGGAGCGCCGCCGCCTCACTGGCAAAGACCTGTCGATGATCTTCCAGGACCCGACCACCAGTCTGAACCCGTGCTTCACGGTGGGCTACCAGCTGGCCGAAACCTTGAAGATGCATATGGGCATGGACCGCAAGGCAGCCCGCAAACGTTCCGTTGAATTGCTGGAGCAAGTGGGCATTCCTGCCCCCGAGAGCCGACTCGATGTCTATCCGCACCAGCTGTCAGGCGGCATGAGCCAGCGCGTGATGATTGCAATGGCCATTGCCTGCGATCCCAAGCTGCTGATTGCTGACGAACCCACCACCGCGCTGGACGTGACCATCCAGGCGCAGATTCTGGACCTGCTGCGCGGCTTGCAAAAAGACCGCGGCATGGCGCTGGTGCTGATCACGCACAACATGGGCGTGGTGGAAGAAATGGCGCAAAACGTAGCCGTGATGTACGCAGGCCAGGTGATGGAACAACGCCCCGCCAACCGCCTGTTCGCTGCACCCTTCCATCCCTATACCGAAGCATTGATGGCCGCGATGCCCGAACGCAACGATGGCCTGTCACGCCTGGCCACGATCCCCGGCATGGTGCCCGGGTTGTATGACCGTCCCGCTGGCTGCTTGTTCGCGCCACGTTGCACTTACGCGGTGGAGACTGTCTGCAACAAGCGCCCTGCCCTGGTGGCGGGCGATGACGGCGCTGTGCGCTGCCACTTCCCACTGAACCACGCAGCCCAATCCATCCCGACCGCGGGAGTAACGGCATGAACACGATTACTGATACACCGTCCGCTACAGCCAACACCACAGTCGTTCGCGCAGACAACCTCAAACAGGTCTACACCATCCGCAAAGGCTTTTTGAGCAAGCCCGATCATTTGCAGGCTGTCAGCGGCGTGTCGTTTGAAGTGCAAAGCGGCAAGACACTG
>JAYWAV010000321.1:0-3730 GCA_043782015.1 Rhodoferax sp.
CTGAAGCGGGAAAAGGCACGCCAGACTTTGAAGGCTTTTGGCACTGCGCCGATGCCGGTCGGCAAACCGCCATTGGCCAGCACTACGCGGGCAAAGCGCTGCGGGCTGTGGGTCACCAGTCGCAGGCCAATCAGCGAACCCCAGTCCTGGCAAAACAGCGTGGCGTTTTGCAGATCCATGCGTTCCATCCAAGCGGCCATCCAGGCGACGTGGTTGGCGTAGGAGTAGTCAGACTTTTTGGAAGGTTTGTCGGAGCGGCCAAAGCCGATCAGGTCAGGCGCAATCACGCGGTGCCCGTCCGCCACCAGGCCTGGAATCATCTTGCGGTACAGGTACGACCAGGTCGGCTCGCCGTGCATGAGCAGCACCGGTGCGGCATCGCGCGGCCCTTCGTCGATATAGGAAATGCGAAGGCCGTCCAGCTCCACGTAATGCGGTGTGTAGGGAAAGTCGGGAATGGACGCAAAGCGCTCTTGGGGCGTGCGCAACACGGCGGTTTTGTCAATGGAGGGTAGGGCAGTCATGGGTCTTCAGGTTTTTACGGCTGCAGCTTGCCGCTCTGCGCGCTCACGCATGCGTTTGCCCAGGGTGGTGAACCAGCGCGATGCGCGGGTGGGGAACAGTCGGAACAACAAGTCCATGAATTTGGCGTCCGCGCCAATCAGCACCCGCGTTTTGCGCGACTCAATTGCTTCGATGATCACGGCAGCGGCCTCTGCGGGCGTGGTGCGTGCAAGCTTGCTGAAGTTGTCGCGCATTTCCTGGTCGGTGTTGGCGATCATGGTCACGTCAGTGATGCGTGCCTTGTTGGCGATATTGGTCTTGATGCCGCCAGGATGCACGCACAGCACATCAATGCAATCGCTGCGCAACTCTTCGCGCAGCGCATCGCTAAAGCCGCGCACTGCCGCCTTGCTGGCGTTATAGATGCTCTGCGTGGGCACCGAAATCATCGCGAAGATGCTGGAGGTATTGACCAGCACGGTATCGGGCTTGCCGCGCATCAACGGGACGAACGCACGGCATCCGTGCACCACGCCCCAGAAGTTGATATTCATCAGCCAATGGGCATCGGTCATCTGGAGCTTGTCGACGGGTGAGACCACGCTTACCCCTGCGTTGTTGATGACAATATCGGCTCCGAAGCCCGTAGTAGATGCGTGAGCAGCTAGCGATTTGATAGCATCTTCGCTGCCGGTGTCGGTCACTTGTATGTGGCATTGCGCGCCCAAGGCCTGCACTGCCTGCTGCACGCGGGTCAGTCCCGCTGCGTCAATGTCGGCCAGCAACAACTTCGCGCCGCGCTGCGCAAAGGCCAGTGCCAGCGCCTCACCAATGCCGGAAGCTGCGCCGGTAATCACGACGGATTTGCCCTGGATGGGTCTCATGTTCATTTCAGCGTACTCCGATGAATGTCTTTGTTGCCTGCGGGCAGGCTGAACAGCATGCCATCTTCGCCCACGGTGATAGGGCCTTTAAAGAATTTCGCCGATCCGCCGACGAAGGCCGGGTAGGCGTATTTGAAAGCAAGTGGCGGCACGATGTGGTTGAACACCAGTTGCTGCACGTTGGCCGCTTGTGCTTCTTCGGCAGCTTCCTCGGGTGTGGTGTGGTAATTCAGGATGTCGTGCATCACATGGCCCATATTGGGCATCTGCTTGGCTTCAAATTCAGCCTGCAGCACCTTGACCATGGTGGGCTGCAGGGCCTCGTGCACCAGCAGGTCCGCGTTCATCGCTGCGGTCACCAACGTCAGCGAGTTGCGCGTGTCGCCGCTGATTACTGCCGATCGGCCTTTGTAGTCAAAGCGGTAGCCGACGGCAGGTTCAATCGGCGCATGGTTCACGCGAAACGCGGTGATCTTCAGGTCGGCATCTTCCAGCACGACCACTTGGTCGCCCTGGCCCACAGGCGGTAACGCAAACGGAATGGCTTTGCCGCCACTGCCGCCAGGCGGCATAATTTTTTCAGTGTGGTGCGCGACACGGTAACCAAAGTCCAGTACGTAGGCGGCGCGGAATCCATCGACTACCTTGTCGACACCTGTCGGGCCATAGATCGGCGTTGGCGTACTGAAAGTACCCAAGCCCCAGCGCTGCAACAGGAATGGCCCCAAGCCATCAATGTGGTCGGAGTGGAAGTGCGTCAGCAGAATGGCTTCGATCGTCGACGCCGGAATGCCCATATAGCCCAGGTTGCGCGCGCTGCCTTCACCAGCATCGACAATGAACAAGCGCTTGCCGGCAATCACCGCAGTGCATGGGCCCGCGCGTGTTGGGTCGGGGAATGGCGAGCCGGTGCCGCATAAGCCGACGTGCAGGCCATCGGGCAGGCCATCGATGATGTTGCGCCCGACGTTTTGGTGCGCAACGCGTTCCATCAGCACCATGGCGATCTGGCGCTGGAACACCAACAACACGGCAATGACAGCCAGTACGATCAATACCGCGGCAAGAATCCATTTGAAAAGGGGCTTCATGCGTTCTGTCGCTGCGGGTTGGTGAATTCCATGGCGCCGTCTTCCAGACGCCGATAGCGCAGGTTGACGATGTCTTTGGCGTAGTTCTGGTGCAGGCACCACGGCGCCTTGTCGCCCTGCATCGGAAAACGATCAAGCGCACGCTGGATGTAGCCCGATGTGAAATCAATCCAGTGCACGGGCTTGACAGTAGGGTCGTTCAATCGTGGGGTGCATTGGCGCATGCCAGTCTTGCGCATATGGTTCAGCGTACGGCACACGTATTCGCTGACCAGGTCCGCCTTCAGTGTCCAGGACGCATTGGTGTAGCCCACCACATAGGCCAGGTTGGGAACGTCGGACAGCATCATGCCCTTGTAAGTGATGCTCTGGTTCATTACCACAGGTTTGCCTTCGACCGACAGCGCAATCCCTCCCATCACCAGCAGGTCCAGCCCGGTGGCGGTGACCACCAGGTCGGCCGCAATCTCTTCGCCGGAGCGCAGCTTGATGCCCGTTGGGGTGAACGTCTCTATATTGTCCGTGACCACTGATGCCCGACCCTTGCGGACTGCGCGAAACAGATCGTTATCGGGCACCAGGCACACGCGCTGGTCCCAGGGCATGTAGCTGGGTGTGAAGTGTTTCGCAACGTCGAACTCCGGCCCCAGTGCGTTCTTAGTGCCAGCGATGAACAAGCCTTTGAAGAAATGGGGGAAACGCCGTGCGCCGTTGTAGAAGGCCATGCCCAGCAACACCTTTTTCCAACGCGTGATTGCGTACGCCAAACGATGCGGTAGCCTTTTGTTCATCCAGTTGGCCAACCTGTCCTGCGCGGGCAGTGACACGACGTAGCTGGGCGAGCGTTGCAGCATGGTCACATGCGCAGCCTTGTCGGCCATTGACGGCACCAGTGTGATGGCGGTCGCGCCGCTGCCGATGACGACTACGCGCTTGCCCGCGTAATCGATATCGTCCGTCCATTGCTGGGGGTGCACGACGCGGCCTTTGAATTGGCTGATGCCTGCGAATTCGGGTGTGTAGCCCTGGTCGTAGCGGTAGTAGCCGCTGCAGACCCACAAAAACTTGGTTGTCAGAATCCGAAGGTTGTTGTCGGCAGTATTCAGGATGTGTACCGTCCACAGCGCATCAGCGTTTGACCAATTGGCGCTTTGCACGCGCACGCCACAGCGGATATTGTCATGCAGTGCATTTTCACGAATGGTCTCGTGCAAGTACTCCAGGATGGACGGGCCATCGGCAATCGCTTTG
>JAYWAV010000322.1:0-3726 GCA_043782015.1 Rhodoferax sp.
CGCGCTTTGGCGCCAATGGACGATTCGTTCACTTGAATTGCCTCGAAAGTTGGGGGCACGCGCAGGGCGTGGCACACAGGACGATGAATGAGCTTGACCCGACCCGCGACACACGGCGCCAAGGAAGCCGCCATGCACCAGCGACAGGACCGCGATGATGTCACAGGTTTTCCCGTACTTGACGCGCCGCACGGGCCTGCTGATCGGCATCGGCCGCATAGTTCACACCCATCACACCGGATCACCTGTCTTTCGGTGAGCTGGGCCAAGCAGCCGGGCCAAGTGCTTAGAGCCCTCCGGCCCGCTCTGACGCCCACGCCAACGCGGATAATAGCGGGCCATGCCTAACCATCCAGCCTGCCAATGATCGCCCGCCCAGCCTTCAAGTATGGCGACGCATTTTCGCGCAACCTTGGCTGGGTGGCGGACCATGAGCAGGAGATCTTGCGCCACAAGCGCATCGCCATCGCAGGCCTGGGGGGCGTGGGCGGGGTGCACTTGCTGTGCCTGGCGCGCCTGGGCATCAGCAACTTCAGCATCGCTGACTTTGACACCTTCGATATCCAGAACTTCAACCGCCAGGCCGGTGCGATGGTGTCCACGCTGGGCGCGCGCAAGATCGATGTGATGAGCGCCCAAGCCTTGGACATCAACCCTGAAATTTCGCTGCGAAAGTTCGACCAGGGCTTGACAGCGGCAAACATGGATGACTTTCTGGACGGTGCCGATCTCTACGTCGATGGCCTGGATTTTTTTGCCTTTGACATCCGACAAGCTGTTTTTGCCGCCTGCCACCGTCGCGGCATCCCGGCGATCACGGCCGCGCCAATCGGCATGGGGGCGGCGCTTTTGAACTTCCTGCCCGGCGGCATGAGCTTCGAGCAGTACTTCGGCTGGGGTGATCAGCCCGATGCTGAAAAGGCCCTGCGCTTCGTGGTCGGCCTGGCGCCTGCGGGCTTGAACCGGGGCTACCTGGTCGACCGAAGTGCGGTCAACCTGGCCCAGCGACGAACCCCATCGACCGGCATGGCCTGCCAGATCTGCGCAGGCTTTGCGGCGACTGAGGCGCTGAAGATCCTGCTGCGCCGGGGCCGGGTACTGGCTGCACCGCATGGCATGCAGTTCGATGCCTACATGGGGCGTCTGGCGCGCACCTGGCGGCCTGGCGGCAACCGCCACCCGCTGCAGCGCCTGGCCATGGCCATCGGCCGCCGCCAAATGGGTGCAATGCACTAGGCGCCGGCATGAACAGCGTCGCGGTCATCGAGCAAATCCTGGATCTGGCGCGCTGGGGGCCCAGCGGCGACAACGCACAACCCTGGCGCTTTCAGATCATCGACGGCTCGCGGTTTGTGATCTTCGGCCAGGATACCCGCGACCATTGCATCTACGACCTGGATGGCCGGCCCACCCAGCTGGCGCTGGGCGCCCTGATCGAGACGGCGGCCATCGCCGCGTCGCATTTCGGGCTGGCCTTGCGGGCTGAACGCCGGCACGATGCGCCTGAGTCCAGGCCCACTTTCGACGTGCTGCTGGAGCCCGCTGCCGGCATGCTGACCGACCGGCTGTGGCAGTCGATCCCTGAGCGCAGCGTGCAGCGCCGGCCACTGAGCCGACAGCCTCTGACAGGACCGCAATGCGAAGCGCTGCAGGCCGCTGTCGGGCCTGACCATGAATTGCTGTGGTTTGGTGGCGCACAGCGCTGGCAATGGGCACGGCTGCTGTGGGCCAACGCCGGCTTGCGCCTGCGCCTGCCCGAGGCCTTCGAGACCCATCGCAGCGTGATCGAGTGGGGTGCACGCTTCAGCAAGACCCGCATTCCAGACCAGGCGCTGGGGGTGGACGGCCTGACCCTGGCCGTGATGCACCGTGCCATGGCTGACTGGCAGCGCATCCAATTCATGAACCGATGGCTGGGCGGCACGCTGGCGCCACGGCTGCTGATGGACCTGATCCCCGCCCTGGCCTGCGCCGCCCATGTGGCCATGGTCGCCAAGGCGCCTGCGCTGAGCGTGGACGACCATGTCGCCAGCGGCCGTGCGGTGCAGCGCTTCTGGCTGGAGGCAACCCGGCTGGGTTTGCAGCATCAACCGGCCGCCACGCCATTGGTCTTTGCCCGCTATCTGCGAGAAAACCGGGCCTTCACAGCCGATCAGGCTGAGCTGCGCCTGGCGCAAAGGTTGGCTGAGCGCTTGAATACGCTGCTGGGCCAGCGCGCTGATCGATGCGTGTGGCTGGGCCGCATAGGGCACGGCAGCGCGGCGCAATCCCGTTCTGTGCGACGGCCCCTGAGCGAACTGCTGCTTTGACCTGAACCTGATATCGGGGCCTGATATCGGCTGGGCCGCGCCAAGACAAGGGCGAAAAAAAACCGCAGCCCAACAAGGGTTGCGGTTTTCTTGACCGGCGCCGCAGCCAAGCGGCGCTGTCAACAGCCCAACTCAGGCCTTGCGGCGGCGCGAAGCCAGGCCAGCACCCAACAGGGCCAGACCCACCAGCGCGATGCCGGCGGGCTCAGGCACAACCGTCACTTGGTCCAGCGTCAGGTCCAGCGACGTGCGGGTGCCCGTCGGGTCGATGACGACCTGCAAGGCGCCCAGATTGGTGAAATCGACAGTGCCGGCACCGCAGGTGACCGTGACCGAGGCATCGGAGAAACCGCAAGCCAGGAAGGCCAACAGCGGCACAAACGAGGTGGTGGGGACCAGGTGCTCAAGCGAGGTGATTTCAACCTTGGACCAGTTGGTGGCATCCGTGTAGGCCTCGATGGAGAAATGGAAGCCGCCATCGGAGAACACCGTCTTGATCTCGAACGAATCGGTGAGGACATTGCCAATGTTCAAACCAACACCCGGTGCGGTTTGCAGGCCGATGGCATTGATGCCCTGGGCAGCCGTCGTGTCATTGCCAGGGGTGGACTGCGTCACACCATCCCAACGCACGATGCCGGTGCCACTGGACAAAGAGCTGGTGCTGAAATCCATCACACCACCGGACACGCCCATGTCGAGCCTGCGGCTACCCTGGATGACATTCGCGCTGCCATTGTTCTTCAAGTCAGCGATCAACTCGCGGAAACCGCCCAGGATCGTCATATCGCCCCCAGCACCCACTTGCGAAGAGCGCACGAAGCCGTTGACAGTGTTATCAGACACCGTCGCTTGATCGGTGGAGAAAAGATCGATTTTGTTCACGGTGGCAGCCTGCGCGCCGGAAACCAGGGTGAGCGCTGCGACAGCAACGGCACTGAGCATTTTGAACATTGCGATTCCTTAAGAGAGTAGGGTGTGGACTGAAGGGCGGGCTACAAGAGCCGATGCGCCGCCCGGTTGAAGTGAATGTAGCGAATTCCATGCCAGCGTTTTGATCACCCATCAAATCAAAGACTTAGCGTTGGGAGCGCGGATCGGAGGGCCAAAGAGGCACGTCGTTGTAAAATTTTCCGACAAGCTTTGGTCACCAAGCTGCCCCATCAGCCGCGCCCGACACCCTGACGTCAATCAAGCCTGTGCCGTCGGGTGCATCACGGCTGCCGGTGGGTCAGCAGCAGCGCACAGTGTTTCAAACGGTATGCTTCCGAATTCCGCAGCCTGCCCAATGCCATGGGCGGGCCCGACTGCAGGCATCGACCGTCGATTGACGGCGCCCGCCCCCCTCAGACCGAGAGTTTTCCATGGCTTTGCGCGCAGTCCATTTTGCCGTGTTGGCAGCCACCGTCGGCCTGGC
>JAYWAV010000323.1:0-10307 GCA_043782015.1 Rhodoferax sp.
CAACTACCGCTACCAGCAGGACGAGCTGCACTACCTCTGGGACAACGCCGATGCCGTGGCGGTTGTCTTTCATGGCGCTTTTACCGACACCGTGAACGCGGTGCGCGCGCGCTGCACCAAGGTGCGGCTTTGGCTGTATGTAGAAGATGGCAACGCGCCATGCCCGGCCTGGGCTGTGCCTTATGAAGCGTCGGCGCTGGCGCATCCAGCGCGCGTTGAAGCGCCATGGGGCCGCTCCGGCGATGACCAGATTTTGATCTACACCGGTGGCACCACCGGGCGTCCGCGTGGCGTGATGTGGCGCCAGCATGACCTCTATGTGTCGTCCAACACCACTGGCGACCCGGCGCAGGCCGACCTGGCTTTTGTGCGCGAGCGCGTGGCCCGCATGCAAGGCGAACAAACCGCGCCGCCAATTGGCCTGCCCGCTGCGCCACTGATGCACGGCACGGCCTATGTGTTTGCCAGCGCCATCCTGAACCGCGCAGGCAGCGTGGTCACGCTCACCAACACGCAGTTCGACGTGACCGAGCTGCTCAGCGCGATACAGGCCGGGCCGGTGACAGACCTGTGCATCGTCGGCGACGCATTTTGCAGGCCCATGGTCGATGCGCTGGACGCGGCGCCGGGCCGCTGGAACATCACCTGCCTGAAGGCGGTGTCGTCGTCAGGAATGATGTGGGGCAACGCCAACAAGGCGCGCCTGCTGGAGCACGCGCCCAACGCGGTGCTGATTGATTTTCTGAACAGCAGCGAGGCCAGTGGCATGGGCCGGGCGATTACATCGAAAGGCCGCGCCAACCCGTCGGCGCGCTTCAAGCTAGGCAAGAACGCGTTTGTGATTGATGCCGACAACCGGCCTGTGCTGCCGGGCAGCGGCATCGCCGGGCGGATTGCCGTGGGCGGTAACGTGCCGCTGGGTTACTACGGCGACCCTGAAAAAAGCGCCGCCACCTTTCCCGTGATTGACGGCATACGCTGCGCCGTGCCGGGCGACTTTGCGATGGTTGAGCTTGACGGCAGCATCACCTTACTGGGACGCGGCTCGGTCAGCATCAACACCGGCGGGGAAAAAGTTTTCCCGGAAGAAGTCGAAGAGTGCATCAAGCTGTTGCCCGAAGTACGCGACGCCGTGGTGGTGGGCGTGCCTGACGAGCGCTTTGGCGAAACCGTAGCGGCAGTGGTGGAGCTGGCTGTGCACGGTGAGGGCCAAAGCCTCAGTGCCGAAGCCATGACCGCCCTTGTAACAACCCATGTACGCGCCCGCCTGGCCCGCCACAAGGCGCCGCGCCATGTGATGCTGGTGCCGTCGATTGGCCGGGGCCCGAACGGCAAGGCCGACTACATGGCGCTGCGCAAGCGCGTGGCCGATTGGCTCCTGCACGACAGCGCCCAAATTAAATAGAAAGAGCAGTTCTTCATGTCCCAAATTCTTATCGAGCAACAGGGTGGCATCGCCATCGTCACCTTGAACCGGCCCGAGAAGCGCAATGCGCTGTCGCCGGAAATGCTGGTCCGGCTGGCGCAGTTCTGGACGGAAATTGCCGACGACCACTCGGTGCGCGTGGTGGTGGTAACGGGCGCTGGCGACCAGGCGTTTTCGTCCGGCGGCGACATGGGCAGCCTGATTCCCCTGATGATGCGAACCCGTCCGCCCGTGGGCGACTGGGAAGAGCGCTTTGCCGCTGACCGCAAGCAACTGGGCGCGGCGTTGCTGCGCAATGCGACGTTTTTCAAACCCGTGATTGCCGCCATCAACGGCCACGCCCACGCGGGCGGCGCAGAGTTTGTGATGAGCACTGACCTGCGCGTGATGTCCAGCGAAGCCACCATCGCCGTCACCGAAGTGCGGCGCGGCCTGATCGCCAGCGGTGGCTCGCTGGTGCGCATGGCGCGCCAGGTGCCGTGGGCGCATGCGATGGAATTGCTGCTGCTGGGTGAACCAATCAGCGCGCAGCAGGCGCTGGCGATGGGCCTGGTGAACCGCGTGGTGCCGCCGGATCAGGTGATGGCGACAGCGCTTGATCTGGCGCGCCGCGTCAGCCTGGGCGCGCCAGTCGCGCTGGAGAAAACCAAGGAGGTGATGGTGCGCTCCAATGGCCGTCCGTTCGACGAAGCCTTTGCCATAGAGACCCAGTGCACCAAGGAGAACGCCGCCATGGACGATGCCAAGGAGGGCTCGCGCGCCTTCATGGAAAAGCGCCCGCCGGTGTTTCGCGGAAGGGCCGCAAAATGACCTCAAAAATGACGTTACTCAAAGGCATTCGCGTGGTGGAAATGGGGCTGTGGGTGGCTGGCCCGGCAGCCGGCGGCATCCTGGCCGACTGGGGCGCCGAAGTCGTGAAAATCGAGATGCCCAAGGGCGACCCGATGCGCAAATTATTCGGCGCGCTGTCGGGTTCCAAGGAAGACCGCTGCCCGCCGTTTGATCTGTACAACCGAGGCAAAAAAAGTGTGGCGCTCGATGTGAACCACGCCGACGGCATGGCGCTGGTGCAGCGCCTGGTCGCCACCGCCGACGTATTCGTCACCAACATGCGGCCGCAGTTTCTGGAGCGCATCGGGCTGGACCACGCCACCTTGCTGGCAAAGCACCCGCGCCTGGTGTATGCCAGCCTGACTGCCTATGGCCTGGAAGGGCCGGACCGCGATGCGCCAGGCTACGACATGGCCGCCTACTCTGGCCGCAGCGGCCTGGCTGAACGCGCTACGCCGCCAGGCGCGTCACCACCGGTGCTGCCCGGCGGGCTGGGCGACAACGTCACAGCCATCACCATGGTGTCAGGCATCATGGGCGCACTGTTTCACCGCGAGCGCACGGGGCAGGGCCAACTGGTGTCAACCTCGCTGCTGCGCACCGGCATTTACAGCATCGGCATGGACGTGGCCACGCGCGTGGGGCTGGGCCGCATTGCAGCGGCCCCGTCGCGCAGCAAACCACAAAACCCCTTGATGAATTCCTATTGCGCCAGTGATGGCAAATGGTTCTGGATTGTGGGTGCTGAATCAGAACGCCACTGGCCCGGCATCGTGCGTGCGCTGGGTGATCCGTCGCTGATGGACGACCCACGTTTCGTGTCGCCGCGCGAACGCAGGCGCAATTCCGAAGCGCTGGTGCTGGCGATTGAGGCGCTCACCGCGCGTCACACGCGGCAAGAATGGGCCGCCATCTTCACGCAAGGTGACGTGTGGTGGGCGCCCATCAACTCGGTAGACGATTTGATGACCGACCCACAGGTGCTGGCCTGTGGCGCGTTTGTCAATGTGCCGGTGCCTGCGGGGCAAGACGTACCGGAGAGTTTTAACGGTGTCGCAACACCGGTCGATTTCAGCGCCACCCCAGCCGGGCCGACCGGGCCGCCGCCGGGTGTGGGCGCAGATGCCGATGCCCTGCTCAGAGAACTCGGCATTGACGACGCCGAACTCAAACGCCTGCGTGAGGCAACGGTGCTGACATGAGGCGCGCCCGACGCCTGATCGCCGCCACGTTGATGCTCGCGCCAGTTGCGCTCACCGCGCTGCTTGTGCCATCTGCACAGGCGCAGGACTACCCCGACAAGCCGGTGCGCGTCGTCGTTGCTTTTCCGGCGGGCGGGCCCGCAGACATTGGCATGCGCATCATGGCCGAGCGTCTGTCAGCACAGATGGGGCGCAATTTTGTGGTCGATAACCGCCCCGGTGCTGGTGGCGCGATTGGCAGCGAGCTGGTCGCATCGGCTGCGCCTGACGGCTACACCCTGCTGCTGTCGGGCAACCACGTGGCGATTGCGCAGGCGCTGTCGGCCAGCGTGCGTTACGATGCCGTCAAAAGCTTTGCGCCCATCGCGCGCTTCGGCGTGTTGCCCTCCGGGCTGTTTGTCAACGGGCAGTCGCCGCATGCGTCGCTGCAAGACCTGCTGGCCTATGCGCGCAGCCATCCCGACGCGCTGACCTATGCATCGGGCGGCAACGGCACACCGTCACATCTGGCGATGGAACTGCTCAAACGCCGCGCTGGTCTGGCGATTCGGCATATCCCCTATAAGGGCACGCCGCCTGCTGTGACTGACCTGATAGGCGGGCAGGTGGACATGCTGTTCACCTCGATTGCCGGGCCGATGGCGCAGGTGAAATCAGGGCGCTTGCGTCTGCTGGCTGTGTCGTCGCCGCGCCGCCTGCCTTTGCTGGCGCAGGTGCCCGTGATTGGCGAGGCCGTCGCGGGTTACGAGTTTGAAACCTGGCTAGGCGTTTCCGCGCCACGCGGCACACCGGATACCATCGTCGCGAAACTTTCCGCCGAGATTGGCCATGCGCTAAAAGATGCGGGCGTTGTGCGCCGCATGGAAGATGCAGGCTTGAGCCCGGCTTACCTTGCCACGCCAGAGATCACGCGCCAGGTGGAAGAAGAAGCTGGCATGTACGTGCGCGTTGTCAAGGACGCCAACATCAAGGCCGAGTAATCGGCACACCCATGAAAGACACCCATGATCGTTAGCGGAAACTTCCAGACGGCAAAGGCCAATCGCCAGGCCGTGACCATCCTGACGGGTGACGTGTTTGGCCGTACCAGCATCATTGCCAACGATGGTATCGAAGGTGGACCGCATGCTTTTCTTGTCGAGCAGCTACCAGATGTGGTGTTGCCGCCGCACTTTCACCTGACGGATCAGTTTCAGGTGGTGCTGGCTGGTAGTGGCATGCTGGGCAGAAGCCATGCGCTGGAGCCGCTCACGGTGCATTACGCGCGCGGCAAAACCGCCTATGGCCCGGTCGTCGCCAGCAGCAAGGGGCTGTTCTACCTGACGCTGCGGCCACAAACCGAGTACGGTGCGCACTACCTGTCGGACCCCAAGACTGTGGTTGACAGGCGCGCGCCAAAATTTCATACCACCAGCAGCGCCGTGCTGCCGGCAACTGTAGATGAGCTGGCATCAAGGCAGACAGCATCGCAAACCGACATGATCCCAGCCGATGCCAACGGGCTGGCCGTGTGGCTGTCCCGCCTGCCTGTCGGCGCGCCTTTGAGTGTGTCGGCGCAGGAACAGCCAGCGGGCCGCTTCTATGTCGTGACGGGCGGCAGCGTCGTCCTGCAAGGCGAAACGCTGGTGCCCTGGTCTTGCGTATGGATGAGCGCCAATGAGCCGTCCACGCAGATCGTCGCCGGACCGCAGGGCGCCGAACTGCTGACGCTGCAGTTCCCTTCCGAATTAAAAGAGCCATGTCCATGACCCCAAATCAAGCCTCCCATGGCCCTGCCTTTCAGCCATTGACGGGCGTGCGGATTGCCGACTTTTCCTCCAACATGGCTGGGCCGTACGGTGCCATGATTTTGGCGCAACTGGGTGCCGACGTGATCAAGGTGGAGCCGCCGCAGGGCGACGATGCCAGAGCCTGGCCACCTTTTGTGGATGATATGAGTCTGGCGCACCGCCACATGGGCGCGGGCAAACGCGGCATGGTGATTGATCTGAAAAAGCCCGAGGGCGTCGCCGTTGCCATGGCACTGATGGCGCGTTCTGATGTGGTCATTCAAAGCATGCGGCCCGGCGTGGCCGACCGTATTGGCATTGGCCAGGCGGCGGCGCGCGCGGCGAATCCGGATGTTCTTTACTACGACGTGAGCGCCTTTGGCAACGGCGAGACGGGACGGGCCATGCCGGGTTATGACCCGCTGGTGCAGGCCTTCACCGGCATCATGCAAATGACTGGGCACGAAGGCTCACCGCCCACGCGTTGCGCACCTTCGCTGATAGACCTGGGCAGCGGCCAATGGATTGCGATGGGCGTGCTGGCCGCCGTGCTGGCGCGGCACAAGGGGCAGCCTGTGGGCGCGCTTGAAACCGCGCTGGTGGACACCGCCTTCAGCGTGATCCCCTACCAGGCCGCGGCCGCAAAACTGTCGGGCCAGCGGCCACCCAAGGCGGGCTCTGGCAACCCGATTGCAGCGCCCTACCAGTGCTACCAGGCGCGCGATGCCGAGCTGCTGATTGCGGCGCCCAGCCAGCGCCTGTGGGAAGCCGTGGTTCGCGCGCTGCAAGCCCCTGGGCTGGCCCAGGACGAACGCTTTGCGAGCGTGAGCGCACGCAGCCAGAACCTGCGCGCACTGGAAAAAGCGCTCAACCAAATTCTTGGTCAACACGACGTGGCCACCTGGATTGCCCGTTTCACCAAAGCCGGTGTTCCCGTCACGCGCGTCAGCGGTCTGGAGGAAGCTGTCATCAGTGACGTTGCCAAAGAGCGTGGTACGTTTATGGATTCAGACGGCGTTCCGCTGGTGCGGCTGCCCTGGCTGGCAGACGGTCAGCCCATCGGCTGGCGGCGACCAGCGCCGAGGCTGGGCGAGCACAGCCTGGAAATACTGACCGAGATCGGTTACAGCGAAGCACAGGCCGCCGGACTGTTGGGCTGTGGCGCGGTTATCGCTGCCAAGATCACTATGCCAGCGGTGCTTGAGGCAGCTTTGCCCTGACACATTTCACCACCAAAGATTTTAAAACCCCTTCAGGAGACAACATGAAACGCAGACTCGTCCAAACCTTTGTTTTTCTGGCATCTGTCGCCGCCTTGACAAGCGCGTTGCAGCCTGCGCACGCGCAGGGCGCTTACCCGAACAAACCTGTCAAGGTCATCATCGGCTTCGGCCCCGGCAGCGGCACCGACATATTGGCGCGCATGATTTCCGAGGAGTTGCGCGTGGCACTGGGTCAGCCCTTCATCGTCGACAACCGGCCTGGCGCTTCAGCGCAAATTGCGGCCTCTGCGGTGGCCAAGTCGCCTGCAGATGGCTACACCCTGTTCCTGACCTCGAACTCGTCGCACTCCGTGAACCCGCACATGTTCAAGAAGCTGCCCTATGACCCGATTGCAGACTTCACACCGATAGGCGGCATCGCCTACTTCCCCTTCATCCTGGCCGTCAATGCCAGCCTGCCAGTAAAGACGCCGCAGGAGTTTGTAGCTTATGCACGGGCCAACAAGGGCAAGCTCAACTACGCCTACGGCACGCCCACGGTGCAGATTCCGGCAGAGGCGCTGAACCGGCTCGAAAAGCTGGAAGCCACCGGCATCCCCTACAAGAGCAGCCCAGGTGCCATGACAGACGTGATTGGCGGGCAAGCACAATTTTTGGTGGTTGACCTGGCATCCGCGCGGCCACACCTACAGTCAGGCCGCCTGCGGGCGCTGGCAGTGACCACCTCCAAACGCTCGGCCCTCGCGCCCGACCTGCCAACCATCGAGGAAACGCTGGGCCTGCGCGACTTTGACCTCGCCGCCTGGACTGGCCTGTTTGGCCCGGCTGCGCTGCCCAAAGAAGTCGTGGACAAACTTTCTTCCGCACTGCTGCAAATCATGGCTAAACCTGAAGTACGCGAACGCATTCTGGCTTCTGGTGCGGAACCCACGCCTTCAGACGTACCCACCTTCACCGCCCTGGTCAAACGCCAGCTTGAGGTGTGGGGCCGCAAAGTGAAAGACGCAGGCATTCAGCCGGAATGAATGTCGATCCGCGTCAGCCAGTACTGGTGGGTATCGGCACCTGCATGCAGCGGGAGGATTTGCTTGCGCGCAGCCAGGAGCCGATGGACCTGATGCTGGAGGCCGTGCGGCGCGCTGGCAACGATGCGGGTGGCGCGCAGGCCTTGAGCGGCGTTCAATACGTTGCTGTGCCCAAAGGCCGCTGGCGTTACCGCAACCCGGCTGGGGAAATCGCTCGCGCCACAGGCGCTGATGCAGCCACCACAGTGCTGGCCAGCGTTGGGGTGCTGCAGCAATCCCTGATGGGCGATGCCTGTAGCCGCATCGCAAAAGGCGAGATTGATTCAGCACTCATCGTGGGCGCGGATGCAGGCCACCGCATTGCCTGTGCCAAAAAGATGGGCGAGCGGGCCGGGGAGCGCCAGCAGGACGATGCGCCCGATGTGCATCTCGAACCTGAAGAAGAACTCTTGCACCCAGCCGAGTTGCATGCGGGCCTGCGCATGCCGGTAGCGCTGTATGCGATTCTTGAATCGGCCTGGCGTGCAAAAAATGGAATGCCGGTCGATGCGCATCGCGCGCAACTGGGCGCGATGTACCAGCGGTTTTCTGAAGTGGCGGCCGACAACCCCGAGGCCTGGCGCAGAAAACCAATCAGTGCACTGGAGATCAGCGAGGCCTCGGAGCGCAACCCCATGCAGGCTTTTCCCTATACGCGGTTGCATTGCGCGACCTGGCATGTGGACCAGGCCGCTGCGCTGTTGATCTGCTCCGCAGGCCATGCGCGGGCGCTGGGTATTGCGCCGTCCCAGTGGGTTTATGCATCGGCGAGCAGCGAGTCCAACCACATGGTGCCGGTGTCAGCTCGCGCAGACCTGACCGCTTGCGTTGGCGCCCGCCTGGCAGGCCGAGCAGCGCTGACCGCAGCAGGCATCACCGCCTCGCAGCTTGATCTGGTGGAGCTTTACAGCTGCTTTCCAATTGCCGTCGAAGCCTATGCGCAGGAGCTTGGCATCCCCTTGACGCGGGACTTGACCGTGACCGGCGGCATGCCCTTTGCCGGTGGCCCGTTCAATAACTACGTGCTGCAGGCGACCTGCCGCATGGCTGCGCTGCTTCGCGAAGGGCGCGGGCCGACCAGACGGGTTGGCCTGGTCTCTTCGGTGTCGGGGATACTGACCAAGCAGGGATTCGGCATGTGGGCCACTCAACCCAGCTCGGCAGGCTTCGCATTCGATGATGTATCAAAGGACACGGCACGGCAGGTAGCAACTAAAGAGGTGGTTTCAGCTTTTCAGGGTCAGGCCGTGGTGGCCGGCTACACCGTGCTGCATGACAAGGGCCAGGCGCCGCGTGCGCTGGTGCTGGCCGATACCGACACCGGCTGCCGGGCCCTTGCCTGGAGCGACGACCCGGCGCTGGTCAGGCGCATAGAGAGCAGCGAATTTTGTGGCCAGGCAATTGCCATGCAGGATGGCCTGTTTGCCCTGGCCTGAATTTGAAATAAGCCCGCTATGTTCGATGTCTCAGCACTCACCCAAATGCCACTGACCGGCCCGCGCTCCATCCTGCGCGTGGTGCAGGTGTTTGCAAAGCTCGGTGCCCATCCTGAAGGGCAAACACTGGCACAGCTTTGCCAAAGCCTGCTACTGCCAAAAACCACGTTGTTCACGATGCTCAAGGTGCTTGAAAGCGCCCACTACCTGACCAACGAGGGCGGCGCTTACCGGCTCGGCCCGCAGGCGGTGGCGCTGGGCGCCAGCATGGCAGAAAGCCCGGCGCGCAACTTTCCAAACTGCGCCAATGGCGTTCTTCAAAGCCTGTGTCAGCGCACCGGGGAAACCGGCTTTTTAGCGGTGCTCACGCCGGACCGGCAGTTCTGCAAATATGTTGCCGTTGTGGAGACCGACAACTGGCTGCGCTTTAGCGTCAAGGTGGGCTCGCAAAAACCCGCTTATGCCACGGGCAGTGGCCGGGCCATGCTGGCCTTCCTGCCCGAGAAAGAGGTTTTGCAACTTCTTGAACGCTTCCCTTTTGAGCGGCTGACACCAAAAACCGTGTCATCGCGGCGCAGCTTGCTGGCGAGTTTGAAGGAGGTGAGAACGCAGGGCGTGAGCAGCATCGACAGCGGCACGGTGGCCGGCGTGCTGGCTGTTGCTGCGCCCATCTTCGGCGCGGACGGCCAGGTGGCGGCAGCCGTCAGCACGGGTGGGCCGACCAGCCGCGTGGCCGATCACCTGCCAGCGGTAAAAGCGGCGGTACGCGATGCCGCCGAGGACAGTTCCCGAATTCTCGGCTATCGGGGTGAATGGCCAGTGAAGACGTCAGGAAGATAGCGCGCCCCGGGAAGGCAGTTCAACGATGGCTGTTCCCTTGGCGGTGACTTCGCCAAGCTGGTTCTCGACGAACACTTCAAGATCAACCAGATGCGCGCCTTCCTCAGCGCGCTTGTCGGTGACTTTTGCGCGGCACCAGGACACGTCGCCAAAAATATTCGGGCGACGCACCGAGACATTGAGCCTGCGCAAAAAGCCGTCATCGCCCATCCAGTTGGTCATCAGTTGCCCCATCCACGAAATACGTTGCGGGCCGACGTCATAGCCGCCTGGCATGCCAACATCACGCGCCATTTTTTGTTCGGTATGGCCGCGCGCGGGATTGTCCTGGGCGCCCGTTTTGGGATTCACATAAGCGTCGGCCGGATGCCGCTTGCGGTGCATGGTGGCGCGGCGATGCGCCTGGTAGCTATGGCCGCCCCCGGAATACCAGCAAATCATGTCGGTGATGCTGAGCGGGCCCTTGAGCATGGGCTGCACCGCGCTGCCGACTTCCACGTCTTCCCAGAAGCGGGC
>JAYWAV010000324.1:0-3720 GCA_043782015.1 Rhodoferax sp.
ATGAAGAGAGCTACATCTACGTGCAGGATGTTCGCGCCACCGCCTATGGCTACGGCGGGCGGACGCAAGAGTACCGCTATCACCATGCTTGAGCGGGCAACTTTTGGCTCCGCCCGAGGGGCTGGGCAGTGCATCGCATGCCCTGTGCGGCCGTTCACCGTTTTGACCCTGTCCGGCAGCTTGCGCAAGGCGTCACTCAACAGGGCGATGCTGAAGATGGCCGCTCACTGCGCGCCGGCGGGCATGCGCGTGATCCACCAGCCCGGACTGGGCAAGCTGCCGTTGTTCAACCCGGACCTCGAATCGCGCGAGCCGGCTGCGGTCGCGCAGTTGCGTCACGACATCGCTGCAGCCGACGCCCTGCTTGTCGCCAGCCCCGAATACGCCCATGGCATCAGTGGCGTGATGAAGAACGCGCTGGACTGGATGGTTGCAAGCGGCGTGTTGGCCGGCAAGCCGGTGGTTCTGTGGAATGCCTCGCCGCGCGCCACGCACGCCCTGGCCGCCCTGCGTGAAACACTCACGGTGATGTCAGCGCGCCTGATTGAAGAGGCTGAACTGGCGCTGTTGATCACCTGGGCTGACGTAGATACGCCACCCGTCAACCCCGATCCTGCTGCGATGCACAGGGCCTTCGCGGCCCTGGCCGCATTCACGTGCCTGTCGCAACAGGCGTAGACAAGCCGGTGTGCAAGCCGCCGTCACGGGCCTCGTCTAGCAACTGGCGGATCACCTGTTCAGAGCGCTCGTACTGGCCCTCGCCAAAGTGGTGGGAGCGGATGCGGCCTTGGGCATCCACAAAGTAAAGCGCCGGCCAGTACTGGTTGGAGAACGACTTCCAGATGGCAAAGTCGTTATCGATCGCGACCGGAAAGTTCAGGCCCAGCTCGCGCGTGGCGCGCTGGACGTTGGCCACCTTGCGTTCGAACGCAAACTCGGGCGCGTGCACACCTACCACCACCAGCCCCTGGTCCTTGTACTTCTCGGCCCAGGTGCGCACATACGGCAGGGCGCGCTGGCAATTGATGCAGGCGAAGGTCCAGAAGTCGATGAGTACGACCTTGCCTCGCAGCGATTGCGCCGTCAGCGGCGGCGAGTTCAACCAGGTCGTCGCGCCTGCCAGGTCGGGCAGCATGCCTTCCACCGGCAGCGCCAGCGGCGGACGGGTTGATAGCCGGGGCAAAGGGGCGGGCACTGGCGCAGCGGCCGCCTGCGTGTCAGCTGTGTAGAGCACAGGCAGCAGCCTTGCTGGCTGGTCAGCGTGGGAGACCGGCGTTGGCTGAAAGCGGTCCAGCAGTTTCTGTTCAAGGCCGTAGCCACCGCCAGGGGAGAGCTGTACCAGCAAGTCGGTGTCGAGCCCCAAGGCGATCGCGCCAACGCCCGCGAGTACCGCAACGCCCATGCCCCGGCGCAGCCACTCGCTGAAGCCGAAGCTGCGCTTCATGAAGTTGACAACGCGAGCACCCGCCCACAAGGCAAGCGCCAGCGAAGTGGCCGCGCCCGCTGCGTAGGCCAGCAGCAGCAGCGACGTCCTGGCACTGGCACCCTGAAGCGCGGCCGTGGTCAACACCAGTCCGAGCACGGGGCCCGCACAGGGCGCCCAGAGAAGCCCGGTGGCAACGCCCAGCAGCAAGGACGGAACGGCCGTGTGACCGGTGGAGCGGGCTTCGTGATCCGCATAGTCACTGAGCCGGGACCCCAATGCCACCAACGGCCGGCTGATCCGTTCGGCAATCCTGGGTGCGATCAGTGCAATGCCCATGCAGACGAGCACGGCGATGGCAATGCCACGCCCCACCTCATTGGCGTCCGCGGCCCAGGCGCCACCCAGGGTCGCCAGTGTGGCCACTGCCGCAAATGACAGCACCATGCCAGCCAGCAGCGGCAGGCCGCTGCGCATGAAAGGCTGGTCGACCCGGGCGAAGACGAACGGCACGACGGGCAGGATGCAGGGCGCAAGAATCGTCAGCGCCCCGGCCAGATAGGACAGGATGAAGAGGGTCATGGTCGTTTGCCTGAAGTGCTTTACTTCTTCATGGCGTCAGGCGCCATGGCGTCCTTGGCCATCACGTCTTTCGACATGGCGTCCTTCTTCATGGCGTCCTTGGACATGGCGTCCTTCTTCATCGCATCCTTGGACATGGCGTCCTTGGCCATGGCATCAGGCTTCATGGCGTCGTGCGCCATGGCATCCTTGTGCATCGCGTCTTTTTTCATCGCGTCTTTGGGGGCGTCCTTCTTCATCGCGTCCTTGGACATGGCATCGGGTTTCATGGCGTCCTTTGACATGGCGTCCTGGCCAAAAGCGTGGACCGCAGCCAGTGACAGGCAGGCGCACAGCAGGGTGGAAGAGAATTTGTTCATGATGATTTCCTTGAGATAGTGAGTCGATTGAAAGTGGCGAAATGCCGATATGTCAGGGCAGTTGAGGTAAATCAGCTGCCTCCGAACCAGTTGTAACCCTGGTCTTCCCAGTAGCCGCCAGGGTTGATATTTGTCACGAAGATGGCGCTTATGTGCTTGGGATTCTTGTGGCCCAGCTTGGTGGGCATGCGCAGCTTCACGGGGAAGCCGTACTTCGCGGGCAGGACCTGCCCGTCATAGGTCAGCGCCAGGGTGGTTTGCGGGTGCAGGGCAGTCGCCATGTCGATGCTGGTGTAGTAGTCGTCGGCACACTTGAAGCCGACATACTTCGCGCCCAGATCGGCCCCCACGCGCTTGAGAAAATGCGAGAACGGCACGCCGCCCCATTTGCCGATGGCGCTCCAGCCCTCCACGCAAATGTGCCGGGTGACCTGCTCCTGTTGCGGCATGGAACGCAGCTCGCCCAGCGACCACTGGCGCTTGTCTGCCACGAGGCCCGTGACTTCCAGCCGCCAGGTCTCGCCATCGACTTCGCGGATCTCGTCTTCACCGTAGTAAGCATTGAACGGGAATGGACGCGTGATCATCGAGTCGGGGTAAACGGGCGCCAGCCGGTTCGGGTCAAAGAGGGCGCCTTCCACGCGGTCGTTGAACAGTGAGATGCTGGCCAGCGCGCTCTCGACACTTGCATCGTCGGTCAGGCTGCAACCACTGAGCAGCGCGACACCGCCCAGCGTGAGTGAGCGCTGCAGGAAGGCGCGGCGCGCCGGTTGCCCCAAACGCTGCGACAGCAGCTTGGTGGCGTCCTTGATGACGGCGTCGCTGTCGACGGAGACAAGGGCTTGGCGTCTGGTGATGTTCATGATCATTCCTTTGGATGTCGATAGCGGTGCGGCGCTCAGCGGCCGCGGACCATGGCAATCAGCGTCCGCGGAACCAGCGCCACCATCAACAGGTGGCCGGCAACAAACGCGACAACGATGGCCATGGCGAAGAAGTGGATGCGGCGGGTCATTTCATAGCCGCCCATCAGCTCGCGCAGCAGGGGGAACTGGACAGACTTCCACAGCACCAGGCCCGACAGCACAAGCAGGATCAGGTCCAGGATCGCGACGAGGTAGGCCACGCGCTGTAGCCCGTTGTAGTGGTGCGGGTCCGCATGCGAAAGGCGCCCGCGCAGCGCAGCGCGCAGGTCGCGCCAGATGGCTGCTGGCTGCAGAGGAAAGAACTTGCGCCTGAACCGGCCACTGAACACATTCAGCGCGAGGTAAACCAGCCCGTTGAGCGCGAGCAGCCACATGCCGGCAAAGTGCCACTGCAGCGCGCCACCCAGCCATCCGCCCAGCGTGAGTTCGT
>JAYWAV010000325.1:0-10260 GCA_043782015.1 Rhodoferax sp.
TTACCTGAGCCATCCGTTTGCATAAAGTCGGCAATGTTGAGCATGGGCTCGCCAAAGAACTTGTCGCCGCCTTGCTCCTCAATCTGCATCAGCCCGCGCTGGATCGCGCCAATACTGGCGGCGCTGATGTTGCCGTACTGGGTGGTGTACTGGGCGGCGTTGTCGCCGACGTCCTGGCACATCGCGCGCAGGTCCTTCATGTCCAGCAGGAGCAGGCCGTCGTCATCGGCGATCTTGAATACCAGTTGCAACACGCCAGCCTGGGTTTCGTTCAGGTTCAACATGCGGGCCAACAGCAGGGGGCCCAGGTCGCTGACGGTGGCCCGGACGGGGTGTCCTTGTTCGCCGAATACGTCCCACAAAGTCGTTGGGAATGCTATGAATTCAGGAGCGTCAATCGCGCGTTCCTTGAGCACCTTGACCAGTTTTTCACTGATAACGCCAGCCTGCGAGATGCCAGTCAGGTCACCCTTGATGTCAGCCATGAAGACCGGTACGCCGAGTTGGGAAAAGCCTTCGGCCAGTGTTTGCAGCGTGATGGTTTTGCCCGTGCCGGTAGCGCCGGTGATGAGGCCGTGGCGGTTGGCTTTGTCGGGACGCAGGAAGCACTGAACCGTGTTTTTGCCGTTTTGGCCTTGTGCGATCAGGATGCCGTCGTCAGTGATGGATGCCATTGGTGCCCTCAAAAGTACAATTCAGCCGATAGCGTAACGAATAATCAAAGGGTATCAAGTGGCAGGACACAGCAAATGGGCCAATATTCAGCACCGCAAAGGTCGGCAGGATGAAAAGCGAGGCAAGATCTGGACCCGCATCGTCCGCGAAATCACGGTAGCCGCCCGCGCCGCTGGCGGTGATCCGGCAATGAACCCCCGTCTGCGCCTGGCCATCGAGAAGGCCAAGGCAGCCAATATGCCGGCCGACCGTGTCAAATACAACGTCGACAAGGCCACTGGCTCGCTGGACGGCATCAGCTACGAGGAAATCCGCTACGAAGGCTACGGCATCGGTGGCGCGGCCATCATCATCGACACGATGACCGACAACAAGGTGCGTACCGTGGCCAATGTGCGCCATGCGTTCAGCAAGAATGGCGGCAATATGGGCACGGAGGGTTCGGTGGCTTTTCAGTTCAAGCACTGCGGCCAGTTGATATTTGCGCCCGGCACGAATGAAGACAAGGTCATGGAAGTGGCGCTGGAAGCGGGCGCCGAAGACGTGATCACCGATGACGATGGCGCGATCGAGGTGCTGACGGCGTTTGCAGACTATGAAGCTGTCAAGGCCGCGCTGGAAGCTGCGGGCCTGACAGCAGAAGTTTCGACGGTGACCATGCGCCCCGAGAGCACCATAGAACTTTCCGGCGAAGACGCTGAGCGCATGCACAAGTTGCTGGATGCGCTGGAAGACCTGGACGACACGCAAGATATTTACCACAACGCGGCACTCTAAGAATCGAAAAAATATGAAAGTACTCGTTATTGGTGGCGGTGGCCGCGAACACGCGATGGCCTGGAAGCTGGCCCAATCCCCCAAAGTGCAGATGGTCTACGTGGCACCCGGAAACGGCGGTACCGCGACTGACGTGCGGCTGCAAAACATTGACATTACGGATGTCGTTGCACTGCGTGAATGGGCGATCGAAAACAAGATCGGTCTGACGGTGGTTGGCCCCGAAGTGCCACTGGCTGCGGGCGTAGTGGATGAATTCCGCGCGCATGGCCAGCGCATTTTTGGCCCCACCAAGGCTGCGGCCCAGCTGGAAAGCTCCAAGGCTTTCAGCAAAGCCTTTATGCGCCGCCATGGCATCCCCACCGCTGAATATGCCACTTTCTCCGAACCGGCAGCGGCGCACGCCTATGTCGACAAGATGGGCGCACCCACCGTGGTCAAGGCGGATGGCCTGGCCGCTGGCAAGGGCGTGGTGGTTGCGATGACGGTGGAAGAAGCGCATGCAGCGATTGACTTCATGCTGGTGGACAAGACGTTGGGCGTGAAGCACAACGACGGCGGCGCGCGGGTCGTGATCGAAGAGTTTTTAGAAGGCGAAGAGGCCAGCTTTATCGTGATGGTGGACGGTAAGAACGTGCTGCCGCTGGCGACCAGCCAGGACCACAAGCGCCTGAAGGATGCGGACCAGGGGCCGAATACCGGTGGCATGGGCGCCTATTCGCCTGCGCCGGTGGTCACGCCCGATATCCACGCCAAGGCGATGCGCGAAATCATTTTGCCGACTGTCAAAGGTATGGAAGCGGACGGCATTCCATTCAGCGGCTTCCTTTACGCGGGTCTGATGATTGACAAGAGTGGACAGCCTAAGACACTCGAGTTCAATTGCCGCATGGGCGACCCCGAGACGCAGCCCATCATGATGCGGCTCAAAACCGATCTGGTGGACGTGCTGTTGGCAGCCACAGAGCCAGGCGCGCATGGCAAGCTGGACGAGGTCGAACTGCAATGGGACCGCCGTACCGCTTTAGGCGTGGTGATTGCCGCGCCGGGCTATCCCGAAAGCCCGCGCAAGGACGATGTGATTACGGGTATCCCGAAAGACACCGAGGACGCTGCGGTATTCCATGCGGGTACGACCTTGAGCGATGGCGTATTGAAGTCTTCTGGCGGCCGCGTGTTGTGCGTGACCGCGCTGGCCGACAGCGTGCGCCAGGCACAGCAGCGGGCCTACCAGGTTCTGGGTGGCATTCACTTTGACGGTATGCAATACCGCAGCGACATTGGTTACCGTGCAATCAAGTGATAACGCGCTGGTGCGCGAGTACTTAACTGGCCTGCAGTCACGCATTACTGGCGCGATTGCTACGATGGACGGCAACGCGTTTCTGACGGACGCCTGGGAGAAGCCGCCGGGTGAGCCGTTGCAGGGCAGCGGCATCACGCAGATCCTGGAAGGTGGTGCTGTCTTTGAGCGCGCCGGTTGTGGCTTCTCGCATGTGCGTGGCCCCAAGCTGCCGCCATCGGCCACGCAACACCGGCCCGAGCTGGCCGGTGCGCCTTTTGAGGCCATGGGCGTCTCGCTGGTGTTTCATCCGCGCAATCCTTATGCGCCTACCGTGCATATGAATGTGCGCATGCTGTCGGCCAAAGCGCCTGACGGTACTGACGTGCGCTGGTTTGGCGGCGGTATGGACCTGACACCGATTTATGGATTTGAGGAAGACGCGCAGCATTTCCACCGCACCTGTCGGGATGCATTGGCGCCATTTGGCGAAGACAAATACCCACGTTTCAAGAAGTGGTGCGACGACTACTTTTTCCTGAAGCACCGCAATGAGCCGCGCGGCATTGGGGGCGTTTTCTTTGATGACTTCTCCGAACTAGGCCCGCAGCGCAGCTTTGAGATGCTGCAGTCGGTTGGGGACGCGTTCCTGACAGCGTATCTGCCTATCGCCGAGCGGCGTAAGGACACGCCTTATGGCCAGCGCGAACGCGAATTTCAGCTGTACCGCCGGGGCCGCTACGTGGAGTTCAACCTGGTCTGGGACCGTGGCACACATTTTGGCTTGCAATCCGGCGGACGCACCGAGTCCATTTTGTTGTCGATGCCGCCGCATGCGAGCTGGTCGTACCAGAACGTGCCCGAGCCAGGCACACCGGAAGACGCGTTGTACCGCCAATTTCTGGTTCGCAGGGAATGGGTGTGAGCGAAAAGTCCGCGTCACCCGTGCGCATTGGCGTTCTAGGTGGTGCGTTTGATCCGCCGCATGTCGTGCATGTGGCGCTGGCCGAAGCAGCCTGCGCGCAACTGGGTCTGGATGCACTACATGTGATCCCCACCGGTGATGCTTGGCACAAGACGCGCACGCTGACGGCCGCCGAACATCGTGTGGCGATGACCCGTTTGGCGTTTGCCAATATTCCCCAGGCGGTCGTCGATACCCGGGAAATCGCACGCAGCGGCCCCACTTACACCATCGACACCTTGCACGAACTCAAGGCCGAATTTCCCGACGCCAAGTTGTACCTGATCATGGGTGCGGACCAGGCCCGGCTGCTTCCCACTTGGCGCGAATGGGAAGAGGTCGCCCGGCTTGCTATAATTTGTGTAGCTGCTCGCGCACCAGTAGCGGGCGCTAACGGTGCTATTCGTACTGAAGTCGGCACTGATTTCCTGCCTGGTGTCGAAGTTCACCGCATCGATATGCCGGTATCTGACCTGAGCGCCACCCGAATCCGCACGCAACTGGCAGCGCATCAAAGCGTCAGCCCTCTGGTTTTCGAACCCGTTGCGCGTTATATTGCTTTACATCACCTCTATCTGACTCCCTGATGAACACTCCTACCGCCGTTAAAAAAGACATCCAAAAACTCCAGCGGGCCATCGTGGACGGTCTGGAAGACGTCAAAGCCCAGGACATCGTGGTGTTCGATACGGAACACATCTCATCGCTGTTCGAGCGGGTCATCATTGCCTCCGGTACCAGCAACCGCCAAACCAAGGCGCTGGCCGCCAGCGTGCGCGATGCGGTCCGCGAAGCCGGATTTCCCAAGCCCCGCATGGAAGGCGAAACCAACGGCGAGTGGATCATCGTGGATTGCGCGCAAGCCGTGGTCCACATCTTTCAACCCACATTCCGCCAGTATTACCATCTGGAAGAGCTGTGGGGCGAGAAGCCTGTGCGTCTGAAGCTGGGTTCTGCCAAGCCGGAAGTGCGCCAGGCCGAGAAGCCTGTTGTTGCCAAGACCCCTGCCAAGAAGGTGCCGGAGCCGAGCATGCGCCGCTCCAGTGCGGCCAAGAAGGGTGTGGAAGAGGCTTTCCCGTCCAAGGCCCAATTGAAGAAGCAGGCTGAGCGCACGGGTGCAGTCAAGAAGCCGGTTGCAAAGAGGGCAGCTCCGAAAGCCCCAGCAGTCAAAACCGCGGCAAAGACCCTTGTGGTGAAGGCACCGGTCAGGACTGTATCTAAATCCACTGCTGCCAAATCCGCTGCGGCCAAAAAAGCAGCGCCCAAGAAGCCCGTCCGCAAATCCTGATACGCCCGTGAGGCTGTTGATTGTTGCGGTCGGCCAGAAAGTCCCGGACTGGGCCCAGACCGCATGGGACGACTACGCCAAGCGGTTTCCTTATGAGCTCAAGGTCGAACTCAAGACGGTGAAGACCGAGCCGCGTGGCTCCAAGACAGTAGAACAACTCTATGCAGCGGAGCGCAAGCGTATCGAGGAGGCCATTCCCCGTGGCACGCGCATCGTTGCGCTGGACGAGCGCGGCACCAGTTTGCGCACTACGGCATTGGCCGAACGGCTGAAGGATTGGCAACTTGGCGGCGGCGATGTGGCGCTGGTCATAGGCGGCCCCGACGGTCTGGACCCGGAGTTTCGCCAGGCGGCCCACGAACGCATCCGTCTGTCTGATCTGACCCTGCCACACGCGATGGTGCGCGTTTTGCTTATTGAACAACTCTATCGCGCTTGGTCCATCAACGCAAACCATCCTTACCACCGCGAGTGATCTCCATGCCTGAATCCATTTACCTCGCATCACAAAGCCCACGCCGTAGTGAGCTGTTGAAACAGCTGGGTATCAAGCACGAACTGCTTCTGCCTGACGCATCCGAAGACGCCGAGGCACTGGAAGCTGTGTTGCCGAAAGAAGCGCCCAAGACTTATGTGCAGCGTGTCACTGCTCTCAAATTGGTAGCGGCCCGCGCACGTCTGGAGAGGTCTGGACTGCCAAAACGTCCTATTTTGTGTGCGGATACCACGGTTGCGTTGGGGCGCCACATTCTGGGTAAGCCGGCGGATGCAAACGATGCGATCCACATGCTGGGCGAACTCTCGGGAAGGACGCACCGCGTGCTGACCGCCGTGGCAATTGGCTACGGTGATAGGACGGTACAGGCTGTCAGTGACTCCCTGGTGACCTTCCACATGATGAGCAATGAGGAGATCGCAGACTACGTGGCCAGTGGCGAGCCCATGGGCAAGGCCGGGGCGTATGGTGTGCAGGGCAGGGCGGCGGCCTTTATCTCCTGCATCCACGGCAGCTACACTGGCATCATGGGACTCCCGCTGTTTGAAACCAACGAGCTTCTGAAAAGCCTGCGCTAGGCAACGGGGTCTCAACGCCATGCAACAAGACATTCTGATCAACTGGTCACCGCAAGAGACACGGGTTGCCATCGTTGAACACGGCGCGGTGCAGGAGCTGCACGTAGAGCGCACGCTGGAGCGCGGATTGGTTGGCAATGTCTATCTGGGCAAGGTGGCGCGCGTGTTGCCTGGCATGCAATCCGCCTTTATCGACATTGGCCTGGAGCGCGCAGCCTTTTTACATGTGGCTGATGTGTGGCATCCGCCGGCAGAAGGTGAATCGCTGAGTACTGCCCGCAACACACAGCCAGTCATTCCGATCGAACGCCAGGTGTTTGAAGGCCAGTCGCTGATGGTGCAGGTCATCAAGGATCCCATCGGCACCAAGGGCGCACGTCTCTCAACGCAAATCAGCATTGCCGGGCGCTTGCTGGTGTTCCTGCCACAAGACGACCACATTGGCGTATCGCAAAAAATCCCGACCGCGCAGCGCGACGAATTGCGCAGCCGCATGCAAGACCTGGTGGGCAGCCAGGGTGGCGGTTTCATTCTGCGCACCAACGGCGAAGACGCCAGTGACGCGGAGCTGTCCGAAGACATCAGTTACTTGCGCAAAGCCTGGGCGCGCATCAAGGACGCCTCGGTGCGCCTGCCAGCGCAAAGCCTGTTGCACCAGGATTTGAACCTGCTGCAACGCGTGTTGCGCGACATGGTCAGCGAAGCAACGCAGACCATCCGTGTAGATTCACGCGAGCAGTTCGATGCGCTGAAGGCTTTTGGTGCGGAATTCATGCCGATGGCTGCGGACAAGCTGCAGCATTACAAGGGGGAGCGGCCCATCTTCGATCTGTACGCTATTGACGAAGAAATCGCCCGCGCGCTGGGACGCCGTGTCGAATTGAAGTCCGGCGGTTATGTGATCGTGGACCAGACCGAAGCACTGACCACGGTGGACGTGAACACCGGCGGTTTTGTCGGTGCGCGTAACTTTGATGACACGATTTTTAAAACCAATCTGGAAGCCGCGCAAGCCATTGCGCGCCAATTGCGCCTGCGCAATCTGGGCGGCATCATCATCGTGGACTTTATCGACATGGTGCGCGACGACCACCGCGAGGCGGTGCTGGCCGAGTTCCGCAAACAGTTGCTGCGCGACCGCGTCAAGACCATGGCGGCAGGCTTCTCGCAGCTGGGTTTGGTGGAGATGACCCGCAAGCGTACGCGCGAGTCGCTGGCGCATATGCTGTGTGAACCCTGCCCCGCCTGCGAAGGCAAGGGCATTGCCAAGACAGCGCGCAGCGTGGCCTACGACATATTCCGCGAGATCCTGCGCGAAGCGCGCCAGTTCAATCCGCGCGAATTCCGCGTTGTGGCTTCTCCCAAAGTGATCGAACTGTTTCTGGACGAGGAAAGCCAGCATCTGGCGGGCCTGTCCGAGTTCATTGGCAAGCCGGTATCGCTGCAAAGCGAGGCAGCCATGGGACAGGAACAGTACGACATCGTTCTGCTCTAGCCCACGCTGGCGAGCCAGGCATTGACCGTGACACCCGTAACCCGCAATTCATCGCCGATTCCCATCCTGACTTACCACCAGGTAGCGCCAGCGCCGCCCAAGGGCACCCCATACCGCAGCCTGGTGGTGGCCCCGGAAGACTTTGCGCGACAGATGCGCTTTTTGCGCTTGCTGGGATACCAGGGGCTGTCGATGACGGACTTGATGCCGTATCTCCGCGGCGAGAAGACGGGCAAAGTGGTTGGCATCACCTTCGATGATGGTTATCTGAACAACCTCACCAATGCCTTGCCTGCTTTGCAACGCAATGGTTTCAGCGCCACCTGCTATATCGTGAGCCAACTGGTCGGGCGTACCAACGCGTGGGACCACGACGTGGGTATTCCGCCCAGTAGCCTGATGGATGCCGAGCAGTTGCGCCAGTGGGTTGCTGGCGGCCAAGAGATCGGGGCGCACACGCGCCATCATGTGCATTTGAATCAACTTGATGTAGCGGGCTGCGAGGCGGAGATCGCTGGTTGCAAGCAGGAGCTGGAAGCCATCGTTGGCAGCCCGGTGAAGCATTTCTGCTACCCCTATGGTGAATATGAGGCGCGCCATGCCGATATGGCGCAGGTTGCAGGCTATTTGTCCGTTACGACAACCCAGCGCAGCCGTAGCCATGCGGGAGAGGACTTGCTGCGTCTGCCGCGTGTGCCCATTGTTCGGCGCACCGGCTTGCTTGCCTTTTGGCTGAAGCTGGCTACGCGCTACGAGGACAAGAAGCGCGCATGAACAATTATGGTGCTGTTGATTCCCCGGGTCCGCGCTTGCGTATCGCTGTTCTAAACCGCATTTTCAAATCGACAGGCGGCGGTGCCGAGCGCTATTCGATTGCGTTGGTGGAACAGCTTGCCGCCCGGCATGAGATCCATGTGTTCGCCCAGCACATTGAACACCAATGGCCCGGCATAACTTACCACCGTATCGGCCAAGCGATCACGCGCCCGCGCTGGATCAACCAGCTCTGGTTTGCATTTGCCACGTGGGTTGCTACACGCCATGGTTTTGATGTGGTGCACTCGCACGAGAACACTTGGCATGGTCAGGTACAGACTGTGCACGTATTGCCCCTGAAGCACACCTTGTTTCATGGGCGCAAGGGAGTTGGCTTGGCCCTGCGCTGGCTCAAGGTGGCGACCAGCCCACGTCTGCTGACGTATCTGGCGCTGGAGCACTTCCGGTATGCGCGCCAACCTGGCCGCACTGTGGTCCCAGCGTCTTCGACGCTGCAGGCGATCTTGGCGGCAACCTATCCGAAAACGGTGCCCGCCATGCAGGTAGTTACGCCAGGAGTGAACCATGTGCCCGGGCCTGCCAGCGCCGCCCAAAGGCAGGACGCACGCCGGCAACTCGGGCTGCCGCTGGAAGGCAAGTGTGTCCTGTTCGTAGGCAACGATTACCGCAAGAAGGGGCTGCCAGGCTTGTTGCAAGCCATGCAGGCTTTGCCACAGGAATGCTACTTGGCAGTGGTGGGCAATGCGGCGCAGATTGCGGGTCTGCAGGGTGAGGTGGCGTCTCTTGGTTTGGTCCAACGTACATTTTTCCTGGGCGCCTTGGCCAGCGTGGATACTGCGTACCAGGCTGCGGATTGCCTGGCCCATCCGACGCTGGAAGACACTTTCGCGATGGTGGTGCTCGAAGCCCTGGCGCACGGTCTGCCCGTGGTGGTGAGCGACAAACGCTATTGCGGTATCTCTGAATTGCTGACGGACCAGGCCAATGCCCTGATTTTGGCCAATCCAACCGAGGCAGCAGCGCTTGCACAAGCGCTAATCCGGGCGCTGTTTGATGCCCCAACACGTGCGACGCTGAGCGATGCCGGGTGCAGGTTTGCCAGCCAGCACCAATGGAGCCAATCGGCACTGCAACAGGAGCGTATTTACAGGCACGCCGCAGGTGCAGGTCTGCGTCCCAGACAGGTGGTGCTGCTGGACGCCAGTCGAAAGCGCTTGAATGCGGGTCCCAAAGCGAGGTTGGACACGGCAGTATTTCTGGCTGAACTGGGGTTTGAGATAGTGACTGTGCCGCAAAGCCGGTCGCGGCAAGTTCGCAAATGGATCAGTCTTTATTTACGCTATCTGTCCAATTTGAATTTGCCACGCAATGCGGTGGTCTGGTGCCAGTTCCCCCCGGAATCCACCACCAAGATTGTTCTGGAGCAGGCGCGTCAACGGGGTTTGCAGACGGTGGTCTTCATTCATGATCTGGAGGGTCTGAAGCCCGCCAGCCCGAACTGGGAGCGTGTACGCGCCGAGCTGGAAGAAGTCCGCCAGTACACCAAGGTGCTGTCGCTGAACAAAAAAATCAGTGCCATCCTGCAGTCTTACGGGATTGAGGCCGCGGCGGAATTGGAGTGCTGGGACTATCACTGTGAAGAACCCGTGGACCGTGCAGTGCCTGCGGATCGTCCGTTAAGGGTGGTTTATGCGGGGAACTTGTCGTCCTACAAGTCCGGATTTATCTACCAGCTCGGGGCCTTCCCATCTGTGAAGTTTGAGCTGTTTGGCCAAGGTCTGGAAAGCGGGTACTCGTTGCCTGACAACATCCGTTTCGCAGGTGTGTTTAACCCCGACACGCCGCCCCTGTGGGCAGGAAAATACTTTGGCCTGATTTGGGATGGCGTGAGCACCGACGCCTGTCGGGGTAACTATGGTGCTTACCTG
>JAYWAV010000326.1:0-3692 GCA_043782015.1 Rhodoferax sp.
GTCAAGCTGACCTACAACACCAGCGAATACCACAAGAAGATGGCGATCTACGCCGCCTCTGAGTGGAAGACCAAGCTGGGCCTGGACACCGAGCTGGAAAACCTGGAGTTCAAGGTGCTGATCAAGAAGCGACATGACGCCGACTACCAGATCGCCCGCCACGGCTGGGTTGCCGACTACAACGACGTGACCACCTTCCTCGCGCTGATCCAGTGCGACAACGACGCCAACGACAACAAGAACTGCAATCGCAAGGGCGAAGCCCTGATCGACCAGGCCAACAATGCCAAGGATGTAGCCAAGCGCACCGAACTGATGACACAGGCCGCCAAGCTGATCATGGACGACTATCCGATGATCCCGCTGGTGCAATACACGCTCCCCCGTCTGCTGAAGTCCTATGTGGGCGGCTATTACGAGTCCAACCCGATGGACCGTTTCCGCAGCAAGGACATGTACATCATCAAGCACTAGCAGCCGTCCAGCTGCTAGCTGCCATAGCTACAGGCCGAGCAACTCCTCCCGGATTGCCCGGCCCTGTTTTTGAGCGTTTAACCGGAGACCTCTATGTGGTCCTATACCCTGCGCCGCATTCTTGCCACCATTCCCACGGTGCTTGCGGTCATCACCATCTGTTATTTCATGTTGCACGCTACGCCGGGCGGCCCATTTGACACTGAGCGCAAAGTCTCGGCTGCCGTACTGGCAAATCTGGAGGCCAAGTACCACCTGGACTTGCCACCCTGGCAGCAGTACCTGTATTACCTCAACAGCCTGGCGCATGGCGACCTCGGTGCTTCATTTCGGTATGCTGACTGGTCCGTCAATGACCTCGTGGCCGATGCGCTACCGGTATCGCTGTTGATTGGTGGAGTCTCGATGCTGGTGTCCATTGTTATCGGAGTGGCACTGGGCATCATCTCTGCGCTGAAACAGAACAGCCACATCGACCATTTCGTGATGCTAATAGGCAATATCGGGAGTGCATTTCCATCCTTTGTGATCGGGCCGGTGCTGGTGCTGGTATTTGCGATCTGGCTGCCGTGGCTGCCGTCCGGCGGCTGGAATGATTTCGAAACCAAGTACATGGTCCTGCCGATCGCGCTACTCACCTTCATCAATGTGTCTACCATTGGCCGCGTGATGCGCGGCAGCTTGATTGAAGTACTGAGCTCAAATTTCATCCGCACCGCCAAAGCCAAAGGCCTGCCGCTGCGCACCGTGGTAATGCGCCACGCGATGCGCCCGGCACTGCTGCCGGTGGTCTCCGTGCTGGGTCCGCTGGCGATTTCCAACATCACTGCTGCGGTGGTCACCGAAACCTGGTTCCAGTTGCCTGGTCTGGGGCGCCTGATCGTCAATGGCGCCTCCAACCGCGACTACACGCTGGTGCTGGGCCTGGTGATTCTGGTCACCATTGTTGCCGTCACACTCAATTTGCTGGTGGACCTGGCCTACGCCGTGCTCGACCCCAAGATCAGGTACTGACATGAACTCCAAACAAGCTATTTTGAACCAAGCGGGCGCCATCCTGGCTGCTGCACCGATGGCGGGCCGCAGCCCCTGGATGGACGCGCGCATCCGCTTCGTGCGCAACCGCGCTGCCGTGGTCAGTATGATTTTGCTGGCCATCATCACCCTGGCCTGCATCGCCGGGCCGTGGGTGCTGCCGCACTCCTATGAAGATACCGACTTTGAACTGATGGGCATTGCGCCGACCTGGGCCGCATGGCATTTGTTTGGTACCGACGAGCTGGGGCGCGACCTGCTGGTGCGCACGCTGATTGGCGGACGCATCTCGCTGATGGTGGGCGCGCTGGCCACCATCGTGTCGGTTGCACTGGGCATCGTCTGGGGCGCGACTGCCGGCTTCATGGGCGGCAAGGTAGACGCCCTTATGATGCGCGTGGTCGACATGCTGTACGCCATCCCCTATTTGCTGATCGCCATCCTGATGGTGACCATCCTGGGCCGCGATTTCTATCTGGTGGTACTGACGATTTCCGCATTTTCGTGGATGGACATGGCCCGTGTGGTACGCGGCCAGACGCTGTCGATCAAATCCAAGGAATACGTTGAAGCGGCGCGTGCGATTGGCGTGCCGACCTGGCGCATCATCTTCCAGCACGTGGTCCCCAACCTGCTGGGTATTGTGGTGATCTACACATCGATCACGCTGCCTGGCGTGATCCTGACCGAATCGGTGTTGTCCTTCCTGGGCCTGGGCGTGCAGGAGCCCAACACCAGTTGGGGCGTATTAATCCACGACGGCGCCAATGTAATGGCGGCCTCTCCGTGGATGATCCTGTTCCCCGGCGCGATGCTGTCCATCGCGCTGTACTGCTTCAACTTCATCGGCGAAGGCATGCGTGACGCGCTGGACCCCAAGGACCGCTAAACCATGACGACCTCCTCCAAACTCCTTCAGGTCAAAGACCTGAGCGTGCAATTCCAGACCAACGATGGTCTGGTCTATGCTGTCAACCATCTCAACTTTGCGCTGGGCCGCGGCGAAACGCTGGGTATCGTGGGCGAGTCCGGCTCCGGCAAATCGCAAACCGTGCTGGCGCTGATGGGCCTGCTGGCCAAGAACGGCAACGCCACGGGCCAGGTGCTCTACCACGGGCAGGATCTGCTGACCCTGCCACCCGCCGAATTCAACAAAGTGCGCGGCAACCGGGTCGCCATGATCTTCCAGGACCCGATGACCTCGCTGAACCCCTACCTCACGGTGGAGCGGCAGATGACCGAAGTGCTGGAGCTGCACAAAGGCATGACGCGCAAGGAAGCACGCGTGCGTGCAGTGCAGTTGCTGGACGCCGTGAAGATTCCCGACGCAGCCAAACGCATCGGCATGTACCCGCACGAATTCTCTGGCGGCATGCGCCAGCGCGTGATGATTGCAATGGCCCTCTTGTGCGAACCCGAAGTGCTGATCGCCGATGAGCCCACCACCGCACTGGACGTCACTGTGCAGGCGCAGATTCTGGCGCTGTTGCGCGATCTGCAGCGCGACTTTGGCACCGCCATTGTGATGATCACGCACGATCTGGGCGTCGTTGCCGGACTGTGCGACGAAGTGATGGTGTTGTACGGCGGCCGTGTGATGGAGCAGGGCAATGCCCAGCACATCTTCCATGACGCGTCTCATCCTTACACACTGGGCTTGCTCAACGCCATTCCGCGCATGGATGCCGACGACCAGGATCTGATCGCCATTCCTGGCGCGCCACCGAACATGGCGCGCATGCCCAAGGGCTGCCCGTTCAGCGAGCGCTGCTCGCTGGCCGATGCCCACTGTGCCACCGATATGCCGGAACTAAAGACAATCCAGGGCGAACGCATGAGCCTGCGCGCCTGCCACAAGGAAGTTGCATTCGTGAAAGAACGTATTGCCAAGGGAGCCGTCCATGGCTGATACACGAACCCCTATCCTCTCGGTGCGCGACCTGAAAGTGCACTTCGCCATCAAAGATGCCAAAGGCTGGCCCTGGACACCAACACGCGCACTGAAAGCCGTTGACGGCATTTCGTTCGATTTGTACGCTGGCGAAACCCTGGGTGTGGTCGGCGAATCCGGCTGCGGCAAATCGTCACTGGCACGCGCCGTGCTGAACCTGAACCCGACCACCGCCGGCAGCATCCGCTGGATGGGCCAGGAGATGGTTGGCGCGTCGGATGCGCAATGGCTT
>JAYWAV010000327.1:0-3683 GCA_043782015.1 Rhodoferax sp.
TGTGTTCGGTCAGATAAAACGGATAGAACTCGGCAAACGACGTCATTTGCTTGGGGTCTAGAGCGGTACTGGTTTCAACGGCAGTGCCCATGGTGTGTCTCCTTTGGTGTCTTGGTGTTGTGATCGCATTGTGCCGGGCTGTCAGGAATTGAGAAACGCTTTCAATGCCTGCAACGTCGCCTCCGGCGCATCGGTCATCTGGTGGTGGCCCACTGCAAGGCTAACCACTGAATGTATTTTTCCACTGATTTTTGCTTTGGCTATCAGGGTTTGTGCGGCCCTCGGGCTTGTCATCTGGTCCATCGCCCCGAGTAAAAAAAGCACCGGGCAGGTGACTTGCTCCATCGCCTGCTCGCCGTTTGCGTAGTTGTTGCAGGCACTGAAGCCGCAGTGAAACAGGTTGACTTTCGAGTTGCTGTCGATCACCCGGCGGCCCAGCGCCAGGCTGCCGCCAAAGCTCCAGGTGCCCGGTGCCACCGGCGGCGCCAACGAACTGCGCGAAAACACGTTGACCATGTGCAGCGCTTTCTCTGGCTCGTTCAGCGCCGCGTCCAGAAGCGGCTGCGAGACCTTCATCGGGTAGGCCGTGCCGACCAGCGCAAGGTGGCTGATGCGGTCTTTGAGTTGCGCCGCTGTTTCCAGTGCAATCAGCGAGCCCCAGCTGTGTCCCACCAGCGCCGCGCTCTGTACGCCTGCCGCATCAAGCAAGGCCGCAATAAAAGCCGCTGCGGCTTCCACGCTGGCAGGCGCCTCGCCCGCGCTGCGGCAATGGCCGGGCAGATCGACCGCCAAGACGTTCCAGCCATGGTTGGCAAAGTAGCGACTTTGCAAAATCCACACGCTGTGGTCGTTGATCACGCCGTGGATGAATACGATGGTGGGCTGCGCAGGGTTGAAGGCCTTGCCGCCGGTGTAGCAATAGGCGGCGGCGCCGTTGACAGTGATTTTCATACTGCTTTTTCCGCCGCCTTCAGTGCCCGCTTCAGGTCATCAATCAAGTCAGCGGAATCCTCCAAGCCAATCGACAGGCGAATCGTCCCTTGCGTAATACCGCCTTTCGCCAGCGCTTCGTCGTCCATCCGAAAGTGCGTGGTGCTGGCCGGGTGAATCACGAGGCTGCGGCAGTCGCCGACGTTGGCAAGGTGGCTGAAGACCTTCAGCGCTTCGACAAACGCCTTGCCCTGTTCGCGCGAACCCTTCAGGTCAAAGCTAAATACCGAGCCAGCACCTTTGGGCAACAACTTTTGTGCCAGCGCGTGGCTGGAGTGGCCCTCCAGCATCGGGTGGCCAACGCGGGATACGAACGGGTGCGAGGCCAACAGCTCGACCACCCTGGCCGTGTTCTGCATGTGTCGCTCCATGCGCAGCGATAGCGTTTCTATGCCCTGCAAAATCAGCCAAGCTGAGTGTGGACTCATGCAGGCGCCAAAGTCGCGCAGGCCTTCGCGCCGCGCGCGCAACAGGAAGGCGCCTACGGTGGACTCTTCGGTAAACACCATGTTGTGAAAGCCTGCGTAAGGTTCGCTCAGCTCCGGGAATTTTCCACTCTTGTCCCAATCAAATGAACCACCATCGACGACGATACCGCCAATCACCGTACCGTGGCCGCTGAGGAACTTGGTGGCCGAGTGGTAAATCAGATCGGCGCCTTGCGTGAATGGCTGCACCAGCCACGGCGAGGTGAGGGTGGAATCGACCAGCAGCGGCACACCGGCTTCGTGTGCGATCTGAGAGACGGTGGGCGTATCCAGCACATCCAGCCCCGGGTTGCCAACCGTTTCGCCAAAGAACAGTTTGGTATTGGGTTGCGCGGCCTTGCGCCAGCCGTCGATATCGCCGGGCTGCACAAAGGTCGTGTCAATGCCAAATCGGCGCAGCGTGTAGTGCAAGAGGTTTTGCGAGCCGCCGTACAGCGCAGTACTGGCGACGATATGGCCGCCCGCACCCATCAGCGTAGCAATCGCCAGATGCAATGCAGCCTGTCCGCTGGCCGTGGTGATGGCGCCAATGCCGCCTTCCAGCGCTGAAACTCGCTGCTCCAGCACCGCGTTGGTCGGGTTGCTGATGCGCGAATAGACGTGTCCTGCGCGTTCCAGATTGAACAGCGAAGCGGCGTGCTCGCTGGACTCAAAGACGAAGGAAGTGGTCAGGTGAATCGGCACGGCGCGGGCGCCCGTGGCGTCGGGTGTGGCGCCTGCGTGCAGGGCCAGCGTGTCAAATCCGGGGTCGGAATAGCCGGGCATTAGGTGTCTCCGAGGTTCTTATGAGATGCAAGTCTGCAGGATTGTGGGCTATATTTCGGCGATACGGCGAAATCAAACGCCATGAGGAAGCACCATGAAAGTCAGCGACATTCTGCGCGTCAAGGGCGGCGGCACGCTCTACACCACAACACCGGAAGACAGCTTGGCTGACGCGGCCCAACTGATGGCGGAAAAAGACATCGGTTCGCTGGTGGTGATGTCGCACGGCCGCGTGGTCGGCATGCTGACTTTTCGCGAAGTGATTCAGGCCACCGTCAAGAGCGGCGGTGCGTTTGGCACGACTACGGTGTACCGCGCGATGGACCCCGGCCCGCTGACCTGCACGCTGGAAACCGAAATGGACGAAGTGCGCCGCATGATGCTGGAACGCCACGCGCGCTACATGCCGGTCATCGACAACCGCATGCTGATGGGCGTGATCAGTTTCTACGACGTGGCCAAGGCCGTGGTGGACGCGCAGAACTTCGAGAACAAGATGCTGAAGGCCTATATCCGTGACTGGCCTGAGGGCAAGGACCCGGCTGAAGCGTCCTGAGTGAGTCCTACCACCCGCCGTGTAGCACAGGCCGCTCTGTACGAAAGCATCGCCATTGCGGTCGTCACGCCCGTTCTGGCGCTCGCCTTTTCCCATCCTCCCGGTTCGGCCTTCGTGCTGTCAGCTGTCATGTCGACCATCGCGCTGGCGTGGAACTATCTGTTCAACAGTGTGTTCGAGCGCTGGGAAGCCCGCCAAGTCCTCAAGGGTCGTTCATTGGCCCGCCGTATTGGGCATGGCGTCGGTTTCGAGGGTGGTTTGGCGCTGATCTTGTTGCCCGTGATGGCCTGGTGGCTGGAGGTCTCGTTGCTCGCGGCGTTTATGGCCGATATGGGGCTGCTGGCGTTCTTCTTTTTCTATACCGTCGGATTCACCTGGGCGTTTGACAAGGTGTTTGGCCTGCCGGATTCGGCGAAGTAATGGAGCACACTGAATGCATGAACTTCGTCCGTCTTGGCTTCGCGGTTGGCGGGGCATTGGTGCGATTTCCGATGGCGGAGAAATCTATGCCGCGCTGATCGCCCGCTACAACGAGCCGCACCGCAAGTACCACGCGCTGCAACATCTGGCGGAGTGCCTGAGGCTGTTCGCGACAGTTCAAAACCTTTCACCGTATGCCGCGGAGATTGAAGTGGCACTGTGGTTTCACGATGCCATCTACGACGTTCACCGGCACGACAACGAAGAGCTGAGCGCCGAGTGGGCGAGGGCTGCGGTCATTCAGGGCGGTGCATCCGCCGAGATTGCAGAGCGCATTTATTCACTCATCATGGTCACGAAGCACACCGGTGCGCCAACATTGACTGAAGAGCAACTGTTAGTGGATGTGGATCTGTCCATTCTTGGGGCGAGCCAAGAGAGATTTGCTGAATACGAACACCAGA
>JAYWAV010000328.1:0-10209 GCA_043782015.1 Rhodoferax sp.
AAATAGAGCAGCCATCAAGGCGATGGCAAAGCCCATGGTCAAAAACCAGGCGGATTGGGAAATATTTGAAACGTCGTTCATGGCGCGTGAGTGTAGGTCATCGGCGACAATAGGGGCATGGCTGAACAGAACACCCCCGAGAACACTTCCGCTGGTGCCCCGCTGGGCAAGTCCGACAAAAACCTGGTCTGGCTGGACTGCGAAATGACCGGTCTGGAGCCGGAAGGGGACCGCATCATCGAGATCGCGGTGATCGTCACTGGCCCGAATCTGGACCAGCGCATTGAAGGCCCAGTGTTTGTGATCCACCAGACCAACGAGCAGCTCGACAAGATGGACGCCTGGAACAAGGGCACGCACGGCAAAAGCGGATTGATCGACAAGGTCAAAGTCTCTACGACGACCGAAGCAGAAGCTGAAGCGGCGTTGATCACCTTTCTGAGCCAGTACGTTCCTGCGAATACTTCGCCACTGTGCGGCAACACCATTGGCCAGGATCGCCGCTTTCTGGTGAAGTACATGCCCAAGCTGGATGCGTTCTTCCACTATCGCAGTATCGATGTCAGCACCCTCAAGGAGCTGGCCAAGCGCTGGAAGCCCGAGATCCCGGCGGGTTTCAAGAAGCAGCAGAGGCACACCGCATTGGCAGATGTACATGAATCCATCGACGAGCTGGAGCACTACCGGACGCACTTTTTGAAGCTGGATTAAAAAGAGAATTAGGTAGAAACCCGAATCCGGTATATAATCAGCGGCTTCGCTACAAGACGTAGCGTTTTTTGTACATCTCCCTTCATTCACCGGGCATGCCTTCCCTAGAGAAGACAACTAAACGCCCCCGGCACTGAGAACCCCAAGGCGGGTTCAGAGCAGGTTCCGTTTGATGGTTGATGTTTTTTAACCATTGACGGAGCAGTCGCACAACCTGCGGCGCTCGCGTGTGAGAAAAAATATGACTGACACTTTTGAAGTGACAGGCGAATTCGCGCCTGCCGAAAACTTTGCCTCTTCTTCCATAGAGACTCCCATTGAGGTGTCCAACCACATGGATGCGCAAGCTGTTGCCGCAGAAGCTGCTGACGTCGACGTGATGCAAGCCGCTGAACCTGAAGTTCCTAACGGCTTCGTCGAGTTGGGCCTGGCGCCTGAGCTGGTGCAAGCCTGTAAGGACCTGGGCTACACCCAGCCCACCACGGTGCAGACCAAGACTATCCCCCTGGCTTTGCCTACGCAAAAGACCGGCTATATCGATCTGATGGTTTCCAGCCAGACCGGCAGTGGCAAGACTGCGGCCTTCCTGTTGCCCGTGTTGCACACCTTGCTCAGGCAGCAAGCCGAAGCCGAAGCCGCTGAAAAGGCCGAATACGAACAAGCCGTTGCTGACGCTGCGGCCAAGGGCGAGCCCGTTCCCAAGCGTGCCAAGCGCAAAGACCCGACCAATCCCCGCAACTTCAAGGCACCGACTCCTGGCGCCCTGATCGTTTGCCCAACCCGCGAACTGGCCCAGCAAGTAGCGCATGACGCGATTGACCTGGTGCAACATTGCCGCGGTCTGCGCGTTGCCAACATTGTTGGTGGCATGCCTTACCAATTGCAAATTGCCAAGCTGCAAAATGCGAACTTGGTGGTGGCTACCCCTGGCCGTCTGCTGGATCTGCAACGCTCCATGCAAATCAAGCTGGATGAAGTGCAATTCCTGGTGGTCGACGAAGCCGACCGCATGCTGGATCTGGGCTTCTCCGATGACCTGGCTGAAATCAACCAGCTCACCATTGGCCGCAAGCAAACCATGATGTTCAGCGCTACTTTCGCGCCGCGCATTCAGCAACTCGCTGCCCGCGTGATGCGCGAACCTCAGCGCATCACCATCGACAGCCCGCAAGAAAAGCACGCCAACATCAAGCAAGTGCTGTTCTGGGCCGACAACGCCACCCACAAGCGCAAGCTGCTGGACCACTGGCTGCGTGACACCACGATCAACCAGGCTATCGTTTTTGCCAGCACGCAAATCGAGTGCGATGGTTTGGCCAATGACTTGCAACAAGACGGCTTTGACGCGGTTGCATTGCACGGCGCTTTGAGCCAGGGTCTGCGTAACCGCCGCTTGATGGCGCTGCGCCAAGGCCAGGTGCAAATCCTGGTGGCAACCGATGTGGCTGCCCGCGGTATTGATGTACCCACCATCACCCACGTGTTCAACTTTGGCTTGCCAATGAAGGCCGAGGATTACACCCACCGTATCGGCCGTACCGGCCGTGCCGGTCGCGATGGCCTGGCTGTGACGTTTGCCGAAATGCGCGATCGCCGCAAGATTTTTGACATCGAAGCCTACAACCGCCAGCCTATCAAGGCTGAAACGATCCCCGGTCTGGAGCCGCAACAACGTGCTCCTGACGCACGCCCCAGCTTCGCTGGCCGTGGCGGCAACGACCGCAACGACCGTTCCGGTGGTGGTGGCGCCCGCAAATTTGGCGGCCCGCGTGAAGGTGGCTTCGGTGGCGGCGGTGGCAACCGTGGCGGTTTCGCTGGTAAGCCTGCTGGTGGTGACCGTGGCTTCGCCGCGCCGCGCAACTTTGGCGACAACGCCCGTGACTTCGGTGGCACGCAGCGCGAAGGCTTCAGCTACGAACGCAAGGGTGGTTTCAATGACCGCTTTGCCGGACAAGGCCAAGGCGGCGCTCCACGCGGCGACTTCGCTCCCCGTGCTGATTTCGCTCCACGCGGTGATGCACGTCCCCCACGTGGTGACTTCAATGCCCCCCGCGGTGACTTTGCTCCCCGTGGAGACTTTGGCGCCCCGCGCGGCAACTTCGCTGACCGCAAGCCCGCCTTCGGCAAGCCTGCTGGTTTTGCCAAGCCCGGTAACGGCGGCAAGGTATTTGTGCCGCGTGATGCCAAGAAGCGTCCCGCACGTGCTGACTGATCGCTAAGCGCCCCATTCAAAAAGCCCCGCAGGAAACTGCAGGGCTTTTTTTATTGGCTGGCCAAAAGCGTTGCCAGCTCCGCGGCCGACCGAATGCCCAGCTTGTCATAAACCCGCGAACGGTAAACCTCCACGGTACGCATCGACACGTTGAGCTCGGACGCGATCACCTTGTTCAGCTTGCCGGCAGCCACACGCAGCATCACATCGCGCTCTCGCTGGGTCAATGCAGCCAACCGGGTCTCCAGTTGGTTACCCAGTGACTCTGCTTGCTGTATCTGCGCGTCGGCGGTCATCGCAGCGCGTACACGCGCGACCAGGGTTGCATCGCCAAAAGGCTTCTCGACAAAATCAAATGCACCTTTTTTGAGCGCCTCCACCGCCATCGGAATATCGCCGTGCCCGCTCAGAAAAATCACCGGAATGCGCACGCCGCGGCGCATCAGTTCGTCGTGCACCTGCAGGCCCGAAACCGGCTCCATGCGCACATCCAGCAGGACACAGCCGCGCAATGGCGCCCGCGCATCCAGCGCCTGCAACAAGGCTGCTCCTCCGTCGTACGCGCGCACCTCCAGCCCATGCGATTCAAACAGGAACTGCAGCGCGTCACGTACCGCCGCTTCGTCATCGACCAAATGCACGGATCCCGCAGTGGGCGGCTGAGTCATTCACCCCCCTTCGGTGCAAACACCGGTAGCGTGAAGGAAAAGCGCGCACCGCCCATGGCGCTGGCGCCAGCGTCAAAGCCACCGTGGTGCGCCTCGATCACCGAGCGACAGATGGCCAAGCCCATACCCATGCCGTTGGACTTGGTGGAGTAGAAGGGCGCACTGAGTTGCTCCACGGTGCGTCCTTCCAGTCCGCCGCCGTTGTCTTCTACATCCACCTTCAAAAAACCGGTGCCGCTGGCATGGATTGCGATGCCAATGCGCCTTGCATCGGTCTGTGCGTCCAGCGCGTCGGCTGCGTTGCGCACCAGGTTGAGCAGCACCTGTTCGACCAGGATCACATCGGCATACACCTCGGGCATGGTGTCGGACAGATTCCATCCGACGGTGATCTTGCGTTGTTGCAGTTCGCGGTGGAGCAGCCCCAGCGCACGCTGCGCCAGTTGCACCAGGTTGCATGCCTCGCGCTTTGGAGCGCGACGTGTCAGGAATTCGCGGATGCGCTGCACTATGTGTCCGGCCTCGCTGGCCTGCAGTTGCTGGCTTTGCAGCGCCGCCAGCATCTTGGCGCGCGGCGTGTCTTCCTGCTCCAGCAGGCGCTGCAGGCCGGCGTTGTAGCCCATCACCGCTGTCAGTGGCTGGTTCAGCTGGTGCGCCAGTGCCGACGCAATCTCGCCCAGCGTGGTCAGGCGCGCCTGGTGCGCCATGGCGTCCGTCTGGTGACGTTCCCGTTCCTCGAGTGCCTTGCGTGCGGTAATGTCGATGATGGAACCCATCCAGCCTATCTGCTGACCTTGCGCATCGATTAATGGCGATTCAAAAACCATCACATGCAGACGCCTGCCGCTGCGATGCAACCACTCGGTCTCATAACCTTCGCGCGGAGCAAGGCCTGCCAAATTTCGCTGATTGCGCTGTGTCACCGCCTCCATGGTGTCAGGAGGCCAATAGGGCATCGGAGGACACAAGCCAACCAACTCTTGCGCGTCCATCCCCACCATATGGCAGAACGTGCGATTGACATACAGGATGCGCCCTTGCGCGTCCCGGGCCCGCAAGCCCACCAACGCCGACTCTCCCATCGCGTGTCGCCAAGCCGCCTCGGTGCGCCACGCACTCTCTGCGCGCGAGATGCGGTGCATCTGGCGGCGCAACAGGGAGGTTACAACCGCCATCATCAGGAGGAAACCACTACTGAGCAACAATGGCAGCGCAGCCCACGTCGGGGCTTGGGCCTGGCGCGCCGTCAGCTCCAGGTAGGCACCCGGCATTTGGCTTCCCACCAAAAGGCGGTAGCTCGCATGGCCCACTGCATCGGGGCGCAGTGGCACCTCATCCACCGATGCAATCACTTGCTCAGACGAATCTACCAGTTGCACGTCGTACTTGCGGGCCAGCCACCACGGAATGCCGCGGCGCAACAACGTCGTGGGGGCGTAGCGCACGACCAGCCGCTCGGCGCCCGCGGTCACTACAAAGTGCGATGACAAACCGGCCCCTTCACGCGACGGATCGGCGGCTGATTCGGTCTTCGGCACTCGGTCGGGTACATGCGCCACGATGCGGTTGTTGGCATCCAGCCAGGTCACACTGAGCCACAATCCGCGCAATCCCCGCGTCACTTGTGCCTGTCTTGCCAGCGCAGCGGTACTGCGCTCCAGCGTTGGCAATGTTTGCGCAAGCTCTTGCGCGAGCGCGGCTTCCCCATCCAGCAGCGCGCGAAGCTGGGCTTCGCTGCTCAACGCATCCGAAATCAACGTAGCGCGACGCTCGTCTGCATCCGCCTTTTCTGTGCGGTACGACCACGCCAGCACACCAGCCACAAAGAGCACGGCTGTCAGCAAAGGAAACGCCCACAGACTGCGCCGCGTCCAGCCGGCGTCCGTGGTGCCGTGGTGAAGGTCTGCGCCGTTGGAAATCCGACTGTTCATGTCGGCAGTCTATGCGGCAAACGTTGCTTTTCGGGAAATGCAAAACATGTAAACCAAGGGTTAACCCTGAATTTTCAGGTGTCATTTGTGACGAATGTGGAAATCCACACTGTCCTTGCGTTCACCCCAAAAGCACACTGCACATATCCGCTTTTCATTACTCAACCGTCATTGGAGACAACATGTACCAACCCGTTCGCCGGAACCTGCTCAAATCCGTCCTGGCCCTGGCCGCAGCGTTTGGCAGCCTGGGTGCTTTGGCCCAGGCGCCCATCGTGATCAAGTTCAGCCATGTGGTCGCGCCCGACACCCCCAAGGGCAAAGGCGCGCAACGCTTCAAGGAACTGGCCGAAGAGCGTACTCGGGGCCGGGTGAAGATCGAGCTATACCCCAACAGCCAGCTATACAAGGACAAAGAGGAACTCGAAGCGCTGCAACTCGGCGCAGTGCAAATGCTTGCTCCTTCGCTTGCCAAGTTTGGCCCACTGGGTGTCAAAGAGTACGAAGTATTTGACTTGCCTTTCATCTTCAAAGACGACGCGGCATTCAAGAACACCACCGCCACCGTCGGTATGGATCTGTTCAAAAAGCTGGAGACCAAGGGCATTACTGGTCTGGCCTATTGGGATAACGGCTTTCACATCATGAGCGCCAACAAGCCACTGCATGCGGTGGCCGACTTCAAGGGCCTGAAGATGCGTATCCAGAGCTCCAAGGTGCTGGACGCACAAATGCGTGCGCTGGGTGCTATCCCCCAGGTAATGGCCTTCTCCGAGCTATACCAGGCGCTGCAGTCCGGCGTGGTGGACGGCACCGAAGGCGTACCTTCGAACTTCTACACCCAGAAGATTTATGAGGTGCAAAAGCACATCACCATCTCCAACCATGGCCATCTGGCCTATGCCGTGATAGCCAACAAGGCGTTCTGGGATGGTTTGCCAGCGGACATCCGTACCACCCTGGAAGGCGCAATGAAGGATGCCACCTCCTACGCCAACGCGATTGCCTCGACCGAGAATGCCATCGCTCTGGACAAGATCAAAGCCAGCGGCAAGAGCACCATCTACACCCTGACTGCGGCTGAGCAGACCGAGTGGAAGAAGGCGCTGATGCCAGTACACAAAGAAATGGAATCGCGCGTGGGTAAAGCCACCATAGAAGCAACCTACAAGGCTGCAGGTTTTGTGGCGCCCAAATAGTTTGCAAAACACGCAAAAAGTGTCAGTCGTTTCCCGTCAACCGAGCCCTGAGCTCACCCCCCCCTTGAAATCCAACCTGGAATCAAAAATATGAAGAGACTCATACTTAGCGCAGCCATCATGGCCGCTTTTGCCGCGAGCCAGCCCGTTCTGGCGGACGACCTGTCTGACCTTCGCGCTGAAATCATGGCGCAGAAGAAAACGGCTGCGGCACAACAAGCCCGCCTCGAAGCCCTGGAAAAGCGACTGGAAGACAGCCAGAAAATGGCTGCTGCTCCCAAAGCTGCCGCACCCGCTGAGACCCAAAGTGTCAAGGCCAACACTGCCGGTGTCACCTTGTATGGCCTGATCGATCTGACGCTGGTCAACGTGGACCACAAGGACAAGGACAACAACAGTTTCAACGGTTTCCAGACCCCTTGGTTTAGCGGCAGCCGCTTTGGCATGACTGGCAATCGTGATTTGGGCACCAATGGTCTGAAGGCGATTTTCCGCCTTGAAAGTGAATATGTGACCGGCACTGGCGAAGAAGATACCCCCGGCGTGTTTTTCAATCGCGATGCCTGGGTGGGTTTGCAGAGCGATGATTTGGGCAAGTTGAGCGTCGGTCGCCAAAACGCGCTGGGGCGCGATTTCGCTGCCGGCTACTTGGATCCCTACGGCGCAGCCAAACCCTCGCTTGAAGAAGGTGGTGGCACCAACACCAACAACTTCAAACAGATGATCTTTTACGGTGGCAGCGCCAATGGCACCCGCATCAACAACGGCATCGTCTGGAAGAAGGCTTTCTCGAATGGCTTGGTCGCAGGTGCAGCCTACTCGTTTGGCACCGCCGCCGGCTCCAACAACGCAACGGCGACAGGCAACAGCGCTGCGAACCCCGCTGAAGGCACCACGGTATCGGCAGCATTGGGCTACAACGCGGGTGCCATGAACCTCGCAGGCTTTGTGACGCAAGCGCGCGTCGACGGCCTGACGGACAATGCTTACTCCTTTGGTGGCAACTACACCCTAGGTGAAATGCGCTTCAACGCCGGCTACTTCCGTTACACAGCAGACCAAGGTGCACTGGGGACTCGCACTGACAACGCCTACACCGTGTCACTCAAGTACGCGCCCGCAGGCCATATGGACTACGAGATCGGCTACCAGAACATGAAGGCTGACAACGCAGCGGTAAAGGCCGGTGGAACGGTCAAGAACGCGTTTGCCGGTATTGGCGGTTTGACATTGGTTACCTCCGGCAATCGAAACACCTTGTATGGCTCGATGTTCTACCACTTGGACAAGTCCACCGAACTGTACGTCGCAGCGGACTACTTGAAGCTTGACTCCGGCTACGGGAACGTCAACGGCTCCGACAACCAGACCGAGGTCGGAGTTGGGATGCGCACCCGCTTCTAATCAACCGCCCCTTAAACAAGGGTCATCACCTGCCGTAGTCACTGCGGTGGCAACGCCAGGTGGCGACGGCGCTTGCGTAAAGTTGGGCAGGCATTCACCGTCATTGTGTTAACGAGAGACCGGACTGGACACAGTCGGTTCGCGAAAGTGATGAAATTCTTGGCGCGTTGCGCTTCCAGTTTATTTTTGTTGTGGCTAGGAGGGGTACATGCTGCCCCTCTTGCGACCCCAATCAGTGCGCAAAAAGAGATTGCTCCGCTGGGCATCTCCTGTCCGCAAGGCCTTCCGGAGAAAGTCCGATGTCTGGCCGGTGTCGACTCGGCAGGGGCCCATTACTTGATTGCGATCCCTGATCGTTGGAACAACGTGTTGGTGCTGCATAGCCACGGCGGACCCCTGTTGGGTGCGCCGACCAGCGAACGGGTGGCAGAAGATCTGAAGCGATGGAAGGTTGTTGTGCGTGCTGGGTACGCTTGGGCGGGATCCTCATTCCGGCAGGGTGGAGTTGCGGTGCGTGCTGCCGCTGAAGACACAGAACGCTTGCGCCAAATTTTCAACCACTGGGTTGCAGCGCCAAGACGCACCATTTTGCATGGCCAGTCGTGGGGCGCGAGCGTTGCGGCAATGGCAGCGGACATGTTCAGTAGTCAGAGTCCACTGGGCCTGCCGTACGATGGCGTGCTGTTGACCAATGGGGTACTTGGGGGTGGGACTAAGTCTTACGACTTCCGGTTGGATTTGAGGGTCGTGTACCAGTACGTGTGCAATAACCATCCATTGCCAACAGAGCCCCAATACCCGCTTTGGATGGGTCTCCCGAAAGGCGCAACCTTGAATTCGGCCCAACTCGCTGAACGTGCCCGCGAATGCTTGGGGCTGGGACTCAGCGCGGGGCAACGAACGCCGCTGCAAGCGCGAAATCTCAAGACCATTGTCGACGTGATTCGTATCCCTGAGCGTTCTGTTCTCGGCCACCTGAGCTGGGCCACATTTCTCTTTCGCGACATCGCATTGAACCGGACAAATGGCCGAAACGTATTTGGCAACCAGGGAGTCCGGTATACAGGTTCAGCCGATGATGACGCTCTCAATTCGGGGGTTGCAAGGTATGGCGTGGACCCCGAAGCGGTGGCAATTTTTGCTAACGACACTGACCCAACGGGCCGCATCTCGGCGCCAGTCCTCAGTGCCAGTGCGATCTATGACCCGACCGCGTTTGTAGAACTGCAAGACACTTTTTTGCGAACGATGCAAAAGGCCGGTACCGCTGACCACCTGGTGCAAACGTTTACCAGCGACGATGAGCACAGTTACCTCAGTGACCCGGTCTATACAGCGCTACTGGCGTTGTTGCTCCAATGGGTTGACGATGGGAAAAAGCCAACACCCAAACAAGTTTCTGATGAATGCGCGGCCCAAGAAGTGCGCTTCGGCACTGGATGTCGATTCCTGCCAGATTTCAAACCCATGCCTCTCGAATCGCGGGTGCCTGCCCGTGGCTACACGCCCGTGCAGCAAGAGCGTTCTAACAAATAACTTTTTAAGGATATTGGTACCAGTACAGTCAGCGCGACGGAGAGGCCATCGCGCAATCTTTTTTTGGGACCCTAACATCATGATCAATCGCATCTTGAACCAACTGGAGGAGTGGCTGATCGCCTTCCTCATCGGCGCTGCTACGGTGGTGATCTTCTTCGCTGTGGTGCACCGCTTTCTTTCCGGCATACCAGTCATCCAAGACTACACCGTGCGCATGGACGTGAGCTGGGCACAGGAGTTGTGCATCTTCATGTTTGTATGGATGGCCAAGTTTGGCGCAGCGTATGGCGTGCGTACTGGCATTCACGTGGGCGTCGATGTGATCATCCGCAAGCTCACAGGCAAACCCCAGCGCGCACTGATTATGTTCGGGTTGTTGGCGGGCGCATTGTTTACCGGTACTGTGGCGGCGCTGGGCGCGAATTTTGTCTGGCACATCGGCCACACCGACCAGACCTCCTCGGACCTGGAAATACCGATGTGGTGGGTCTATCTGTGCGTGCCGCTTGGTTCCTCACTGATGTGCTACCGATTCCTGCAAGTGG
>JAYWAV010000329.1:0-3681 GCA_043782015.1 Rhodoferax sp.
CAGTGCCGCCGTCCTGCAAGCGAGCCGCCAAAACCCCATGAAACAAATGCCGATCCACCTGGATGACCCCGGCAAGAGCAATACGTTCGCCCAAGTAGTGACGACTTGTGCGATCCCTTCTGTAGCGGATTCGCCCAATATTCGGCGAAAGCCAGGCCGCATCCACAAGGCCACTATTGCCCGGTCATCAGCATCACCGCAGCCGAGAAACTCAGGAAAGCCGCCGCAGTCGACACCAGAATGATCCGCGCAATGCGCCCGTTGTCGGCGCCAAAGCGCTCTGCCAGCAGCGACACATTGCTGGCACTGGGCAGCGCGGCCACCAATACCAGCACGGTCATGGAGAATTTATCGATGGGTGCGCCCAGATGAATGGCAGCCGTGCAAGCCAGCAGTACCAGCAGGGGGTGCAGAAACAGCTTGATTAGCGCGACCGGCACGTATTCCTGCCAATGCACCTCGTGGGCCTTGTCGTGCAGCGCCAGCATCTGGGAGCGCGCCAGCACGGCCCCAATCGTGAACAGGGCCACTGGCGAAGCCGCATCCGCCAACATGCCGACCGTGGCCACGAGGGGCTGCGGAAAGTCGATTTGCAAGGCAGACACCAGCGCGCCCAACAGGATGGACCAGGGCATGGGGTTGGTCGCCACGCCCGTGAGCGCATTTTTCAGGGCCTCGGCGGGCGAGGTGCCGGACGCGCCACCCAGGCGCGACAGCGCGATGCACAGCGATGACGTAATCACCATATCCACCAGAATCGTGACAATGGCCGGGCCTGCGGCTTTCGGCCCCAACAGCGCTACCAGCAAGGGTACACCCATGAACCCGGTATTCGGAAACGCACCCACCAGCGCGCCCAAAGCAGCGTCATTCCAGCCAATACGGCCACGCAAGGTCACCGTAATCACGAATGCCACCATGACCAGCGCACATAACAGGTAGGTCAACGCGATGCTGGCGTCCAGCAACTGCGCAATCGGCGTGCTCGCGCCAAAGCGGTACAGCATGCAGGGCAGCGCGAAAAACAGCACAAAGCCGTTCAGACCTGGAATCGCCGCCAGCGGCAGCATGCCACGCCGGGCCGCCACAAAGCCGCATAGCACCAGCGCAAAGAAGGGGAAGGTAACGGTCAGGATTTGCAGCACAAAGCGATTGTCGCGTACCCGTTAAGATGGCGCGCCTCCCCTTTCGTCTGTCGCACCGTCTGCCTTACTGCCTGTCCCGCTTCCCGCATGTCTGCCCCCCCCTCCAACGGCCTGAACCTCGCCCAGCAAGAAGCGGTGAATTACCTGTATGGCCCCTGCCTGGTGCTGGCGGGCGCCGGCTCGGGCAAAACGCGGGTGATCACCCACAAAATCGCCCGTCTGATCCAGACCGGCATGGCGCCGCAGCGCATTGCCGCCATCACCTTCACCAACAAGGCCGCAGCCGAAATGCGCGAGCGCGCCAAAGGCCTCATCGGCAAGGCAGCCAAGGATGTGCTGGTCTGCACTTTCCACGCGCTGGGCGTGCGCATGTTGCGCCAGGACGGAGCGGCGCTAGGTCTCAAACCCGCGTTCTCGATTCTGGACACCGATGACGTCACCAGCATCCTGAAAGACGCGGGCGGCACCGTGGACGCGGCCACCGCACGCACATGGCAATGGACCATCAGCGCCTGGAAAAGCGCCGGCATGAATGCCGCGCAGGCATTGGCCCAGGCCGAAGACGACAACGCACGGCAAACCGCCGTGGTGATGGGCCGCTATGAAGAGCGCCTGATTGCGTACCAAAGCGTGGACTTTGACGACCTGATCAGCCTGCCACTCAAGCTGCTACAAAATCATGAGCAGATCCGGCAGAAGTGGCAGGGGCTGATGGGCCATGTGCTGGTGGACGAATACCAGGACACCAATGCCACGCAGTACGAAATGCTCAAGCTGTTGGTCGGCCCCACCGCTGCCGACGCACGCTTTACTGCGGTGGGCGACGACGACCAGTCCATCTACGGCTGGCGTGGCGCGACGCTGGATAACCTTAAGAAATTACCGATCGATTTTCCTGCGTTGAAGCTGGTCAAGCTGGAGCAGAACTACCGCTCAACCAGCGCGATATTGCGTGCCGCCAACAACGTCATTGGCCCGAATCCCAAGCTGTTTCCCAAAACCCTGTTCAGCGAACTGGGCGAAGGCGAGCCGGTGCGGGTGGTCGACGCGGATAACGAAGAGCATGAAGCCGAGCGCGCTGTGGCCCGTATCCAGAGCCTGCGCGCCGAAGGGGCCCTGGCCCAGGAAGGAGCGCAGTACAAGGCATTTCGCGACTTTGCGGTGCTGTACCGCGCCAACCACCAGGCCAAGCCGTTTGAGAAAGCGCTGCGCAAGGCCAACATTCCCTACAAGGTGTCCGGCGGGCAGAGCTTCTTTGACCGCGCCGAAATCCGCGACCTGTGCGCCTGGTTTCGGCTATGGGCCAACAACGACGACGACCCGGCTTTCCTGCGCGCCGTCACCACACCCAAGCGCGGTATAGGCCACCAGACGCTGGGCACGCTGGGCGTGTACGCCACGCAGTACAAGCTGAGCCTGTTCGAGGCGCTGTTTTCGTCCTCACTGGGCTCCGCGTTAGGAGCCAAGGCGCTGGGCAGCTTGCATGAGTTTGGCCGCTATGTGAATGATCTGGAGTTCCGCGCCCGCCATACCCAGGGCGCAGAGGCCGCATCGGCGTTTCTGGTCGATTGGCTCAAGGAAATTGGCTACGAAAAGCACCTCTACGACGGCGAAGAGAGCGAGAAGGTCGCCGCTGCCAAGTGGACCAATGTGATGGAGTTCTGCGACTGGATGGCGGCCCGTTGCGGCGGCCAGATTGAGGATGTAGCGGGTGTCACCGAACGCGAAGTCAAAAGCCTGTTGGAAGTCTCACAAACCATCGCCCTGCTCTCTACCATCTCCGAGCGTGAGAAAGACCAGGACGTCGTGACGCTCTCCACACTGCACGCGTCCAAAGGGCTGGAGTGGCCGCATGTGATGCTGGTGGGCGTGACTGAGGGCATGTTGCCGTTCAAGCTGGGGGATGGTGCCGATTCGCTCGGCGGCTCCACCAAAGCCGATGAAACTGCCAATGAAGACATGGCCACACGACTGCAGGAGGAGCGCCGCCTGATGTACGTGGGCATTACCCGCGCCCAGCGCAGCTTGGCCGTGAGCTGGACGCGCCGGCGCAAAAAAGGACGCGAAATGGTGGCCGCCCTGCCCAGCCGGTTCATTGCCGAGATGGCGCTGAGCCCGAGCACAGCCAAGGAAGACCCAAGGGAGAAACTGAAGGCTTTGCGCGCCGAGTTTGCCCGCAAGGCAGAGATATGCGCCGCAGCAGCGGCGCTAAACCGCTAGAACCTACCGCAGGCCGTCAAAGCCGGTGCGGATGGCGGGATCACCAAAGCCCAGCACTTCACCGGAAACTGCGGGGCCAAATGCCTTTTCATGCAGGTCCAGCAGTATCAGCATCGCCTCTACGGCCTCCTGATTGAAACCAATGCGGTTCTGCCCCATACCGTCGCCACCGTCCATGATCAGCTTGTTGAGATACATGCCGCATTCCTTGTAGCCCCACATGCTTCGAATCGTGTTCGCAACACGGTGATGGTGCAAATCGACACGCGCGAGCGCATCTTCCTTGCGCTGCTCCAGAGACTTCTCTTCCAGCGCC
>JAYWAV010000330.1:0-26603 GCA_043782015.1 Rhodoferax sp.
GCGAGGTCCTTGGATTTGCTGGGTGCGGCGATCATGCAACCCAGCACGCCGACAAAGGGCTTGGACGGTTTGCCGCCAATGCTGGGGATGGGCGCCACGCCGAAGTCGATATTGCTTTTTTTGATGTTGTCCCAGGCCCAAGGGCCATTGATCATCATCGCGATGGTCCCGCGGCTGAAACCGCCTTCCATTTCCGAATACTTGGAGCCCTTGGCCATATGCCCGTCTTTCACCAGCTTGGCCAGCATTTCCGCGCCCTTGACGGCGCCTGGCGCATTCACGCCGACCACTTTGGGGTTGAGATCGCCTTGTGCATCGCGCTCGAAGATGAAGCCACCCGGCCCGGCCAGCATCGGCCAGGTAAAGAAGGACTTGTTGAAGTCCCACAACACGGCGTGCTTGCCCTGCTTGGCCAACTCTTTGTCCAGCACCATCAACTCTTCAAAACTGGCAGGTGGCGTTTTGACCAGGGCCTTGTTGTAGATCAGGCCGATTGCTTCGATCGCCAGTGGGTAGCCCCACACTTTGCTTTGGTAGGTGAAGGCTTGCCAGGCGGAGGGTTCAATCGCGTCGCGTACACGCTTGGGTGGCTTGATTGGAACAATCAGGCCAGACTTGGCCCACTCGCCAGCGCGGTCATGCGGCCAGCAAAAAATATCGGGGCCTTTGCCTGCGCCTGCGGCGGCCTGGAATTTGTCGGGTGCGCCTTCGGGGTGCTGCACAACCACCTCCACGCCAGACACCTTGGTGAATGCGTCGCCGACTTTTTGCAGGCCGTCATAGCCTTTGTCGCCGTTGATCCAGACCAGCAGGCGTGGTGGTGTGGTTTGTGCTGTAGCTGCGACGGGAGCGATAAGCGATCCGACCATCGCGCAAGCTGCGGCCAGTAACGCCGTTCGGGCTGAGCCCGTCGAAGCCTTCCGGAGATGCTGGATTTGCGAGCCCCTCGTTTCGACAAGCCCAACGCGAACGGAACTGTTTGGGATTGCCTTATGCCGCACGCTGCAACTCCGGCGAAGCCAGGCGACGGAAAGCCTGGCCTTTGGCATCAAAAAGATACGCCCATTCAGACGGCACCCCCAGATCCAGCGTGTCGCCACTGCGGATGCGGGTTTGTCCGTCCACGGCTGCGGTGAGTACTTCGGTTGCTCCGGGATTGCTGCAGTACGCATAGGTGATGCTGCCCAAAGATTCCACAAAAGTCACCGTGGTTTTCAGTGCATTGATGGTGGTTCCGGGTAGCAGGTGCTCGGGGCGTGCACCCAACTTGACTGCATCGCCAGTCTTGGCACTGGAGGCGTCCACCTGGCAGGCAATGACTTCACCGCCACCGAGCTTGACCTTGGCACCTTGGGCGTTGGCTTCCACGATCACGCCGTCGATCAGATTCATACCCGGTGAGCCAATGAAGCCGGCGACAAACAGGTTGTCCGGGTGTTCATACAGATGCAATGGTGAGCCAACCTGCTCAATGCGCCCGGCGGACAGCACCACGATGCGGTCGGCCAGTGTCATGGCCTCAACCTGGTCGTGCGTCACGTAGACCATCGTCGTCTTGAATTCTTCGTGCAGCTTGGCGAACTCGTAGCGCATGCGCACGCGCAGTGCGGTGTCCAGATTGGACAAGGGTTCGTCAAACAGAAACACTTCTGGTTTGCGCACGATGGCGCGGCCGATTGCGACCCGCTGGCGCTGACCGCCTGACAGGTCCTTGGGCTTGCGGTCTAGCAGATGGTCGATGTTCAGTACCTTGGCGGCCTGGTGCACAAGACGGTCGATTTCGGCGGCTGGCATCTTGTTCAGCTTCAGGCCAAACGCCATGTTGTCGTACAAATTCATGTGCGGGTACAGCGCGTACGACTGGAACACCATCGCAATGCCGCGCTCTGCTGGCGGCACATCGTTGACCAGTGTGCCGCCGATGGTCAGCTCGCCGCTGGTGATCTCCTCCAGACCGGCGATCACGCGCAACAGCGTGGACTTACCGCAACCGGACGGGCCGACGAAGACCATGAATTCACCGTCGTGAATTTCCAGGTCGATCTGGCGCAGGATGTGCGCGTCGCCAAAGCTTTTGCAGACGCCCGTCAGGTTTACGTTGGCCACTTGTTGTCTCCGTATAGCACCCTGGGGGTGCCTGTTTTGCGTAAGTATACCCGTCAAATGTAGTCATACAACGGGATGCAAATACCAGAAAGTTTCTTGAATTACAGCAATTCTGCTGATAATATCGGGACATTACTTGTTTGTTTGTAGTCAAACTACACACAAATTTCCGGATTGATCCATCGCCCAATCCACCATCCGCCCCGTTGTACCTTTGTTTGTGATTCACCGTAATGATGAAAACCCACCCTGCAGCTACGCCTTCGGCCCTGCCTGATCGCTTCCAACAGATTTATGCATCTGGTCTTGCACAAGCCAGCCAAGCTGACGCCGCGCATTGCCTGCGTGCCGCAGCGAGTGCCTGCCGCGAACTACTGGCCGGTCGTTGGGCCGCTGCGCAGCAACAGGACAAGGCCACCGTCGGGACGGCAGGTGTGCGCCGTGTGCATTACCTGTCGATGGAATTCCTGATGGGCCGTGCCACCGGCAATGCGTTGGCGGCGCTGGGGCTGGAGCCCGCAGTGCGCGACGCACTGGCGGCACAGGACTTGCAACTTGGCGACGTGCTGGAGCAGGAAAACGATGCTGCGCTAGGCAATGGTGGTTTGGGGCGCCTGGCGGCCTGCTTTCTGGATTCCTTTGCAGAACTTGGCCTGTCATCGTTTGGCTACGGCCTGCGCTACCAGTACGGCATGTTCGCCCAGCGCATCCACAACGGTAAACAAACTGAAGTGCCGGATGACTGGATGAAGCACGGTAACCCATGGGAAGTGCCGCGTCCAGACGTCTGCTTTCCGGTGGGCTTCGGTGGCTATATCGAGGTCAATGCGCACAAGCGGCGCTGGGTGCCCGCACAGCGCATGCTGGCGCACGCCTATGACTTCATCGTCCCCGCGCATTTCAGCGAGCGTGTTTCCACACTGCGCCAATGGCAGGCCAGTGCCGAGCGACCGATTGATTTTGGCCTTTTTTGTGCGGGCGACTACCAGGGCGCAGCCGCACACCGTGTCGCGGCCGATGCGCTGAACTGGGTGCTGTACCCCGACGACAGTACCGAGGCCGGGCGCGAACTGCGCTTGAAGCAGGAAGCCTTTCTTGTTAGCGCGTCGCTGCAGGATCTGATTGCCCGCCATCTGGCCAACGGCCACGCGTTGACCACACTGGGCCAGCACAACGCGATTCACCTGAACGACACGCACCCGGCGCTGGCGCCCGCCGAGCTGATGCGCTTGCTGGTCGACGAGCACGATATGGCGTGGGATACCGCTTGGGCCATCACGCAAGAAGCGGTGTCTTACACCAACCACACGCTGATGCCCGAGGCGCTGGAGACCTGGCCTGTGCGCAGGTTTGAGCAACTACTGCCGCGCCATCTGGAAATCATTTACGAGATCAACCACCGCTTTGTCGCCGAGGTGCGCGCCCGCTTCCCGTGGGACGATGCGCTGATTGCGCGCGTGTCGCTGATCGATGAGTCTGGCGAACGCCGTATCCGCATGGCGGCGCTGTCTATCGTTGCATCCCACAAGATCAATGGCGTGTCGGCTTTGCATTCGGAGCTGATGGTGCAGACCATTTTTGCCGACTACGCCAAGCTGTTCCCGGCGCGCTTTCACAACGTGACCAACGGTGTGACGCCAAGGCGCTGGCTGATGCAGGCCAACCCGCAGCTGTCGCAGGTGATAGACCGCAACATCGGCACCGCATGGCGTCAAAACCTCGATGGCCTCGCCGCATTGAAGCCACTGGCTGCTGATGTCAAGCTCGGTCAGGAATTCATGGCGGCCAAGCGCGCCAACAAGGAAAAGCTGGCGGCCTATATCCAACAGACACTGGGTATCCGCGTCAGTACCGAAAGCCTGTTTGATGTGCAGACCAAGCGCATCCACGAATACAAGCGCCAGCTGCTGAATGTGTTGCATGTGATCGCCCGCTACCAGGCCATCATCGACCAACCCAACGCACATTGGACGCCGCGCACGGTCATCATCGCCGGCAAAGCCGCCTCTGCCTATGTCACTGCCAAGTGCATCATCGAACTGATCCATGGCGTTGCTGCCGCTATCAACAACGACCCGCGCGTCGGTCAACGGCTGAAACTGGTGTTCATACCGAACTACAGCGTGAGCCTGGCCGAGCGCATCATGCCAGCCGCCGACCTGAGTGAACAGATTTCTACCGCAGGCACCGAAGCTTCGGGCACCGGCAACATGAAGTTTGCGCTGAACGGCGCGCTGACGATTGGCACCTGGGATGGCGCCAACATCGAGATGGCAGAGGCGATGGGCGAGCACAACATGTTCGTGTTTGGCATGCGCACCGAAGAAGTCGCCAAGGTCCAGCAAGACGGCTACCAGCCCCAAAAATATGTAGCGGCCAACCCGCAACTCAAGCGCGTGATTGATGCAATTGCCAGCGGCCAGTTCTCTGGCGGAAACACTGGCACCTTCCAGCCGCTGGTCGACAACCTGATGACGCGTGACCAGTATCTGCTGATGGCCGACTTCACGGCCTACGTGACTGCACAGTCCGAAGTCGACGCGCTGTACGACAAGCCCCGCGCCTGGAGCGAGTGCGCGATTCTGAACGTCGCCGGCATGGGCGAGTTCTCCAGCGACCGCACGATTCGTGAATACGTAGATCGCGTCTGGGCGCAGACAGGCGCGTAAGATTCCGCCATGATTGCACCCGACGATCTGGCACTGCTGCGTCTGGGACAACACCCGAGACCCTATGCAGTTCTGGGCGCGCATCTGGAGCCAGGCGGCGTGCGCTTTGCGGTCTGGGCGCCAAACGCCCACCAGGTTTCCGTGGTCGGTGATTTCAACGATTGGGATCCGAAGCGCAATGGGATGCGCAAGCATGCTGAGGCGGGCGTCTGGGAGGTGTTTGTGCCCGCCGTGCAACCGGGCGCGCTGTACAAATTTGCATTGACTGGGGCCGACGGCCAGCCCTTGCCGCTCAAGGCTGACCCGTATGCACGCGCGGCGCAGTTGCGGCCCGACACCGCCAGTGTTGTCACTGCCTTGCCCGCGCCGCGGACCCTGTCGACAGCGCGCGCAACGGCCAATCAGCGCGATGCACCCATTTCCATCTATGAAGTGCACCCGGGCTCGTGGCGCCGCGCTGCGGATGGTGGCTTCATGCAATGGGACGAATTGGCGCTAGCGCTGCCAGACTATGCAGCGTCGCTGGGATTTACACATATTGAACTGATGCCGGTCAGCGAATTTCCGTTCGACGGCTCCTGGGGTTACCAGATGCTGGGCCTGTATGCCTTGAGCGCGCGCTTTGGACCGTGGGAAGCGTTTGACCGTTTTGTTGATGTCTGCCATGCCAGGGGACTGGGCGTTTTGCTCGATTGGGTGCCAGCGCATTTCCCCATGGATGCGCATGGCCTGGCGCAGTTTGACGGCACGGCGCTGTTTGAGCATGCTGATCCGCGCGAGGGCTTTCACCGCGACTGGAACACGCTGATTTACAACTTTGGTCGCCACGAGGTGCGCAATTTCCTGGTTGGCAATGCGCGCTATTGGGCCGAGCATCACGCGGTCGATGGCCTGCGCGTCGATGCAGTTGCGTCCATGCTCTACCGCGATTACTCGCGTAAAGAGGGCGAGTGGGTGTCCAATATTCACGGTGGCAACCACAACCTCGAAGCCATTGCGCTATTGAAAGAAGTCAACACCGCACTGGGTGAGAATGCGCCGGGCTGCGCCACTATCGCCGAAGAGTCCACCGCATTTCCGGGCGTCAGCGCGCCGGTCAGCGCTGGCGGGCTGGGCTTCCATTACAAATGGAACATGGGTTGGATGAACGACACGCTGCGTTACATGCAGGAAGACCCGCTGCATCGCAAGTGGCACCACGACAAGATGCGCTTTGGCCTGGTCTATGCGTTCGATGAGAATTTTGTGCTGCCGCTGTCGCATGACGAAGTAGTGCATGGCAAAGGGTCGCTGCTGACCAAGATGCCCGGCGACGCATGGCAACGCTTTGCGAATCTGCGCGCCTACTACGGCTTTATGTGGGGCCACCCTGGCAAGAAGCTGTTGTTCATGGGGCAGGAGTTTGCCCAGACTACCGAGTGGAACTACGACGCGCCGCTGCCGTGGGATGTGTTGACCGACCCTGCCCATGCTGGCGTGCAGGCGTTGGTGCGCGACTTGAATCACTTGTACCGCAGCGAGAGTGCGCTGCACCAACTGGATTGCGAAGCGCGAGGCTTTGAGTGGCTGGTCAGTGACGATGCAGGGCAGTCGGTTTTTGCATGGTTGCGCTGCGATGCAATGGGCAATATGGTGCTGGTGGCGTGCAACTTCACACCGATGCCGCGCCATGGCTACCGTATTGGTGTGCCGTCGGGCAAGACGGGCTGGCGGGAAGTGTTGAACACCGATGCGGCCATCTACGGTGGCAGCAATGTGGGCAATGGTGGCGGTGCGATTGCTGTAGAGCCAGTGCCCGCACAAAGCCACGCCCAATCCATAGCGTTGACACTGCCACCACTGGCGACACTGTTCCTGCAACCTGTTCAAGCTTAGGATTCCTGCATTCCATGCAACACCCTCCTGCTTCCCTGTTGACCGAAGGCCGCACCGAGCCCATGGGTAGCCACGTACGCGATGGCGGCGTCAACTTCTGCGTTTTCTCGCAGCATGCGACGCGTATGGAGCTGTGCCTATTTGATGCGACGGGCAGCACCGAAGTGCAGCGCCTTGATTTGTACGGCCCGCACGATGGCCTGTTCCACGGTTTCCTGCCCGGCGCTGTGCCCGGGCTGGTTTATGGCTTGCGCGCGCATGGGCCCTACGAGCCGTATGCGGGGCACCGCTTCAATCCGCACAAGCTGCTGCTAGACCCGAATGCGCGCGAGATCGTCGGTCAGTTTGAATGGCGCGCCGAACACCATGGCTACACGTTGGGCCATGCCGATGGGCCGTTCAGCATGGATGCGCGCGACAACGCGGCAACCGCGCTGAAGGCGCGTGTCGCAGCCCCCGCCACGTCGGCTCCCGGCAGTTTTAACGCACCGCGCTACGCACCGGCCGATCTGGTTTTGTACGAAGTCCACGTCAAGGGTTTCAGTAAACGCCTGTCCGGTATTCCGGCGGCGCAACAAGGCACCTATGCGGGCCTAGCGCACCCGGCCTCTATTGCGCATTTCAAGAAGCTGGGCGTTACCACCTTGTCTTTGTTGCCAGTGCAGTACTGCATTGATGAACCACACCTGCCATCGCGTGGCTTACGCAATTACTGGGGCTACAACACGCTGGGCTTTTTCTGCCCGGACCCGCGTCTGGCAGAGGCTGGCGCCGACCCGGCGGCGGTGACCGCCGAGTTTCGCCAGATGGTCAGCACGCTGCATGCGAACGGTCTGGAGGTGGTGCTGGACGTGGTCTACAACCACACACCCGAAGGTAATGAACAAGGGCCCACATTAAGTTTTCGCGGGCTGGACAATTCCAGTTGGTACCGGCTGGAGCCAGAAGACCGCAGCACGAGCGAAAACCTGACGGGCTGCGGTAACACCTTGCGCGTCGAACATCCACGTGTCACGCAGTTTGTGCTGGACTCGCTGCGCTACTGGGTGCAGGAGATGGGCGTTGACGGTTTCCGTTTTGATTTGGCGCCGGTGCTGGGCCGCACATCGCATGGCTTTGATCCGCAGGCCGCCTTTTTCACCGCGCTGCGGCAAGACCCGGTGTTGACCAAAGTGCATCTGATCAGCGAGCCGTGGGACGCGGGCCCGAACGGCTACCAGGTAGGCCGCTTTCCGGGTCGCTTTCTGGACTGGAACGACAAATTCCGCGACACCGTGCGCGGCTACTGGTTGCAGCAGGGTGGCATCACGCGCGGCGAGCTTGCCAAGCGCTTCTCGGCATCCAGCGATTTGTTTCACCACAGCCAACGCCGTCCCAGTGCTTCGGTCAACTTCATCTCGGTGCACGACGGCTTCACGCTCTTGGACATGGTCAGCTACAGCCGCAAGCACAACCACGCCAATACCGAAGACAACCGCGATGGCCGCGATGGCGAGATGTGTGCCAACTACGGTGTTGAAGGCGCGACCGTAGACGCTGAGATCTTGCAGCTGCGACAGCGCGTGCGCCGGGCGATGCTGGCCACCTTACTTCTGTCGCAAGGTACGCCGATGCTGTGCGCTGGTGACGAGATCGGCAATAGCCAGCAAGGCAACAACAACGCCTATTGCCAGGACAACGCATTGACCTGGCTGGACTGGGCCGCAGCGGATACTTCGTTGAATGACTTTGTCGCGCAGGCCGTCGCACTGCGGCGCACAGAAGCAGTGTTGCGCAGCGATGATTGGAGCCACGCGGGACCCAAGCGCATCTGGCGCACCCCCGGCGGCCAGGAGCTGCACGGCAACGACTGGAACGACCACCATCACAAGGCCTTTGCCTGCGAGCTGTCGCTGCAATCTTCAAGTCCTTCGCACCTCTACATCGCGTTCAACCCGAGCGACCACGCCGAAGCTTTCAACGTGCCGGACTGTGCATGGCAACTGGCACTGGACAGCTCCGGCATCATGCACAACGCGCCGCAGCCCGGGTCCAGCATGGCGGTGCCGGCGCACACGGTAGTGGTGTTGCGTGGTGTTGCGAACAACTAATTTTTTGAAGAGACAAGACATGATCGATCTGAAACAACGCCGTGCGGGCGTATTGCTGCACATCACTTCTCTGCCTGGTCCACATGGCATTGGCGATCTGGGGCCGGACGCGTATCGCTTTGTCGACTGGCTGCAGTCCGCAGGTCAGCGCATCTGGCAACTGCTACCGACCACACCGATTGGCCCTGGCGATTCACCGTACATGAGTGTGTCGGCGTTTGCTGGCAGCCCGTTGATGGTGTCGCTGGAACCATTGGTAGGAGCAGGCTGGTTGTCGCCACCCGCCTTGCCGCCGGAAGGGTTTGCATCCAGCCGCGTGAATTTTGGCCAGGTTGTTCCGTGGCGCATACAGCAGTTGCGCGCGGCGGCAGCGGGTTATCAGAAGAGTGCGTCGCCACAAGCGCGTGCAGACTTTGCCGCCTGGAGCGCGCGCCAAGCCTACTGGCTGGATGACTACGCGCTGTTCATGGCGCTGGAGACGGCGCACAACGGGCATGCCTGGTGGGACTGGGAGGAGCGCGTCAAGCGCCGCGAACCGGAAGCATTACAAAAGGCGCGAGCAATGCATGCCAATGAAGTGTTCTTCTGGCAGTTTGTGCAATGGTGTTTTGACACGCAGATGTCGGCGCTGAAGGCCTACGCAAACGCACGCGACGTGTCGATCGTGGGTGATTTGCCCATTTTCATTGCGCACCACAGTGCCGACTGCTGGGCCCGACCCGATCTCTACCAACTGGACGACAAATTCCAGCCGACGGTGGTGGCCGGTTGCCCGCCCGACGAGCTGGGACCTGACGGCCAGCGCTGGGGCAATCCACTGTACCGCTGGGACCGGATGGAAGCAGAAGACTTCGCCTGGTGGACAGCCCGCGTGCGCCGCGCGCTGGAGCAGGCCGATGTGTTTCGCATAGACCACTTCCGCGGCTTTGCCGGTTATTGGGAAATTCCTGCCAGCAGCCCAACCGCCCGTATCGGCCAATGGGTGCCAGCGCCGGGTAAGGCGATGTTTGATGCGATTCAGCGCGCGCTGGGTGACTTGCCCATCATTGCCGAAGACTTGGGGCTGATTACGCCGGACGTGATTGAGTTACGTGACGGTTGTGGCTTCCCCGGCATGAAGATTTTGCAGTTCGCATTCGGCGGTGATGGCAGCCACGAATTCCTGCCGCACAACTACGGCACCAACTTCGTCGTTTACACCGGTACGCATGACAACGATACCGTGTGCGGCTGGTGGAACACAGCGTCGCCCCGCGAGCGCGCTTATGTGGGCAGTTATCTGGCGTGCGGTGAGCACGATGTGCACTGGGCCATGATCCGCGCACTGTGCAACTCAGTCGCTGAGATGGCGGTGTTCCCGCTGCAAGATGTGCTGGGGCTGGATAGTGCACACCGCATGAATATCCCGGGCACGCTGGGCGGCGCGAACTGGTGCTGGCGGTTCGAGTGGGGCATGCTGGGTACCGAGCCGGGCCGTGTATTGGGTCTGATTACTGCTACCAGTGGCCGTGGGCCAATGCAACTGGCGCATCTGCCCTGATACTGCGGGTGTGAACACTGCTTTAACCCGTCCCCGCCTCATCGCTGTCGCCTGGCCGCTGCTGGCCGAGTTGCTGCTCGGTTTTGGTGTCGGCCTGCTGGGCCTGTGGCTGGCCTCCCAAGAGTCCGATACCTCGTCGGCGGCTTTTGCATTGGCGAACCAGTGGCAGGGCACCTTTTTCCTGCTGTTTCGCATCATCAGCATGGGCGTCAGCGTGGTCATCACGCAGTACGTCGGCGCCGGTAATCGCACAGGGGCAGACCAGACCGCGCGCGCAGCACTGGGTGCCAGCACCTGGTTGGGGCTGGGTTCTGGCTTTGCGATATTCGTCGGTGCTACGCCGTTGCTGACGCTGCTCAACGCGACACCCGATGTGGTTGCGCTGGGCACGCCGTACTTGCAAATGCTGGCGCTGGCGCTATTGTTGGATGCTTTCAACGCCAGCATGGCCGCCGTGATGCGTGCACACATGCATACGCGCGACACGATGCTGACGCTGCTGGCCATGCACGCGAGCCATTTGCTGCTGTGCTTGCCATTGATGCGTGGATATGGGCCGATTCCGGCGCTCGGACTGGTAGGGTTTGCGTTGGCGATGGCGATCAGCCGCGCTTTGGGCTTATGCGCGCATCTGGTTTTGTGGCGCTGGCGGCTGCAGCTGGTGCCACGTTTTGAGGATTGGTTCACACTGCATCGCAAAACGCTGGCGCCGGTGCTGCACATTGGCCTGCCCGGAGCTGCTGAAAATATTGCGTACCGTTTGGCGATGCTGGTGTCCGTCACCATGGTTGCTGGCATGGGCGCCAGCGCGTTGGCGACCCAAACCTACACCTTCCAGATCATGAACGTGGTAGTGCTGTTCAGCGTGTCACTGGGCTTTGCCAGTGAAATCCTGATCGGTCACATGATTGGCGCCGGGCATTTTCAACAGGCCAATCGGCTGCTGCGTAAATGCATGGTGTGGGGTCTGGTGGTGTCGTTTGTGCTGGCGGTGCTGGCAGCCATCAGCGTGCAATGGACGCTGACCCTGTTCACCCGTGACGCATCCATCATTGCGCAGGCGTCAACACTGCTGTGGATCGCCGTGCTGCTGGAGCCCGGCCGCACCTGTAACGTGGTGATCATCAACGCGCTACGCGCGACGGGTGATGCCCGTTTTCCGGTTGCGGCCGGTGCACTGTCGATGCTCTTGGTGATGGCCGGCGGCTCGTGGCTGCTGGGCGTGCACTTTAAGCTCGGTCTGGTGGGTGTCTGGATTGCCTACGCGACCGATGAATGGCTGCGAGGGCTGATGATGGCGGCGCGCTGGACGCGGTTGGGTTGGTTGCCAGCTGCCCGCGCCGTTCGGCGTCGGGCAAGCAACTAATCGCAATCGGAGATTAACGGCAGGAAGCGGGGGCCCACTTGGTATTGGAGGACTTGCAGGTCCAAGCAGAGATGCCGTTGGCACTTGCTGATGTTGGAGACAACGTGACATTCATGTCTCCTGCCGACAGGATGAAGCCGGTAACGTTGATAACACCTGAAGTGGCATTGATGGCCATACCCGTTGCTCTGGTCGTCGACTGGAATCCGCTTGCGCAACTATCCAAACTCTTCCAGCCACTGGCAGAAACAAACTCGGTTACGCAAGTACGCGCACCAGAAGCCGCCAAGATCACTTCAGATGCCTTAGCACGATTCGTGTAGTCTTGGTAAGCAGGCAGAGCCACGGCGGCCAAAATGCCGATGATCGCAACAACGATCATCAATTCGATAAGGGTAAAACCCTTTTGCAGCGCACGGTTCATTTAAAACTCCTAGATTTAGCAACAGGAGAGACGATACACAAGTTTGCAGAAGCGGCTTGTTAACTTTTACTCATTTCCCCTTTCCTTGAGAAAAAAGCTTGAGTTTTGCACTCACCAGAGACATTATCCGCTCTAGTGGTGTGATGAAACCCCATCTGGGCGTTTCACAAACACCGCAACGGATTGCGGAGCCAGAGTGAATCCCGCGCTTCCGGAGGCACTTGCTTTTATGAGCGATGCATTGGCGGGATAGGTCTGGCTAAAGCTACTCCCTGCGGGGAGCCCAGGAATCGAAACATCAGCCGTTTCGGCCCCATAGTTGATGACTACCAAGGTGATCTCCTTGCTCCAGTTGCGCTGGAACGCCATGACAGCCCCCTGAGTCCACGGTTTGAAGTAGCGACCCCGCGCCAATGATGGATAGCGGTTGCGCAGGCCGACCATGGTTTTGTAAAACGCGAAGATCGAGTCGGGCTTGGCGCGTTCGACAGCGGCATTTTGTGCGGCGGCGTTCGGTGCAATCGGGCGGAACGGGGTGCCGCTGGTAAAGCCCGCCTTGCCGGGTTCGTTGGTCCAGCTCATTGGTAAGCGCAGCGGCAAGTCGCCTTCCAAGTCTGGCGCACCCGCCATGCCGATCTCTTCGCCGTAGTAAATGAAGGGCGTACCGGGCTGTAGCAGGTAGGTCGCCGCAGCCAACTTGTATTGCGCGACATTGCCGTCGACCTGATCCCACAACCGCTTGCCGGCAAAGATGTCGTGGTTCGAGAGCATGGTCGCCATCGTGGCTGGCGCGGTCGTGAAGTAGTCGGCAACCTCTTTCACCGCTGCGACGTCGCCTTTGGCAGCCTTGACAATGTTGTACTGGTGGCCAAAGGCGAATGCGCTGCCGCACAGATCGGGCGCGGCGTAGTCCAGCGGCTTGGCAGTGGCCTCACACACCACATAGCGTTTGGAATAACCGGTGATCAAATTGCGTAAATCGCTGGTGATCGCGCGGCTCTCGGGCTGGTCGTTCCAGTCCTTTGCATTGTTCTCCACCAGGTGCGGCACCGCGTCGAGCCGGTAGCCGTCCAGGCCGCGGTTGAGCCAAAAGCGCAGGCTGTCTTCGTGGTACTTGCGTACGGCCGGGTTGCGGAAATTGAAGTCCGGCATGTGCGGACCAAAGGTCGCGAACAGCGTGCCGTGGGGGGTGGTGTACCAGGGATTCTTGCCCCAGATGTCCCATTGGTCGCGGTCCGCCGGTGGCGGGTCTTGCCAGACATACCAGTCGCGGTAGGGGCTGGCCGGGTCTTTGGACGCCAAAAATAGCGGGTGTGTCGCAGCGCTGTGGTTGATCACGTAGTCCATGATCACACCGATGCCGCGCTTGTGCGCCTCGCGAATCATTTCATCGAAGTCAGAAAGCGAGCCGTATTCGGGCGCAATGCCGCGAAAGTCGGTGGTGGCGTAGCCATGGTCGCCATCGCCATTGCGGGTGATGGGCATCAGCCAGATGCCCTTGATGCCCAGCTCTTTCAGATAGTCCAGGCTTTGCGTGAGGCCGCGCAGGTCGCCAATGCCATCGCCATTGCTATCGCGCCAGGCGCGGACAAAGATTTCCATGAAGGCGCCGTGTTGCCAGCCCTTGGCCAAATGGCTGCCAGGGTCCGTTTTCCTGACGCTGCTGGTGTCCACCGGAGTCCCGGCAAACGCGCTGCCGCCAACCAGCGCGACAAGGAGGGTGGCTTGGGCCAGCAAGTGATGGAGCCGGGCAGGGAGGGAGTGCATAGGAAGTCTTTATGTAGCAAAACTACTAAATAAATAAATCAAATTAGGCGCTATTGATCAATTTATTACAGTAAATTCGCAGATAAATTTGAAATTGTGTAGTGATACTACTGCCAATATTCCAAGAGGAGCAAGACGATGAAAACCCTATGTGCAAGCCTGAGCCTGAGCCTGAGCCTGTGCGTCTGCAGCGTCGCTGGCGCACAGTCCGCAGCTACATTTGATCTGCGAGCCTGTGATACTGCTTCCAGCCAAACCGCACTGCAGGCGGCTCCTGCTACAAAGCCGCTGGCTGCGCAGGCCTACTGGTTGTCCCGCGACTTGCTGACTTGGCCTGGCGAGTTTTCCGGGCGCTACCGCCTGTACTACTCTGCGCAGGCCCAATTGGTGGCCGCCGTGGGGAGCGCGGTGCAGGGCGCCGATGGCGTGCTGGATTTGCAGGCTGCCAGTGGTGGTCCCGCAGTCGGTATTCAGAAGCGCTTCAAGTTTATGGGTGAAGGTGCGCTACTTAGCATCACCAAGCCGGATGCACCGCGCGTCGCGGAGTTGCTGCGCCAGCAGTTGGTGCTGGTGAAAGAAGATGAGGGTGGGCGCGTAGTCGCCGCCACGCAGATTCAGATCCCCGGAGCACTGGATGACTTGTACGCCCCCGCGTCGCAAGTGACCGATTTGGGTGTGCGACTGCTGCCGTCGGGCACGACTTTCAAGCTGTGGGCACCGACAGCCCGTAACGTGGCCGTGTGCGTATACGGTGCTTCGCAAAGTCCGGCGCAGACGGTTGAGCCCATGCGGATGGACAGCAACAGCGGCGTCTGGCAGGCCCAATGGCCCAAGCGGCAGGCTGGTAGCTATTACGCCTATCTGGTGGATGTCGTGGTGCCTGGTGTGGGCGTGGTGCGCAACCGTGTGACTGACCCGTATGCGCTGAGTCTCAACGCCAATTCACGCCGCGCCCATATCGCCGACATGCAAGCCACAGCGCTTGCTCCCAAGGGCTGGGCGACACACAAGGCGCCGCAGCGGGTCAAAAACCAGACCGACATGGTGGTGTACGAACTGCATGTGCGTGATTTTTCGATCAACGACGCCACCGTGCAACCCGCCTGGCGGGGCAAATACATGGCGTTCACGCAGACACAAGCCAACGGCATGCAGCATCTGCGGCAACTGTCACAGGCCGGCATGACCGATGTTCACTTGCTGCCGGTGTTTGATCTGGCAACGGTTCCTGAAAAGGGCTGCGCAGTGCCCAAGGTGCCGCAAGCCGAGGCGGATAGCGAAGCCCAGCAAGCGGCAGTAATGGCGCTGGCGGCGAATGACTGCTTTAACTGGGGCTACGACCCGTTCCACTTCAATGCACCCGAAGGCAGTTACGCCACCAACGCCGACGATGGCGCAGTGCGCATCCGTGAATTTCGCGCGATGGTGCAGGCGCTGCACCAAGCTGGGTTGCGTGTCGGCATGGACGTGGTCTACAACCATATGTCAGCCTCCGGCCAGGCCGAGCATTCGGTACTGGACCGCATAGTGCCTGGCTACTACCACCGACTCAGCGCCACAGGCAAGGTCGAACGCTCCACTTGCTGCGACAACACCGCGACCGAGAACCTGATGATGGGCAAGCTGATGGTGGACTCGATCGAAGGCTGGGTGCGTGATTACAAGATCGACTCATTCCGCTTTGACCTGATGGGGCACCAGCCGCGCGCGGTGATGGAGCAATTGCAATTGCGTGCAGATGCCGTTGCCGGGCGCCATGTGAACCTGATTGGCGAGGGTTGGAACTTTGGCGAGATCGAGAACGGCGCGCGCTTTGTGCAGGCGTCGCAACTGTCGCTGAACGGAAGCGGCATTGGCACTTTCAGCGACCGCGGACGCGACGCAGTGCGTGGTGGCCGTGCAGGCGAGGGCGGCAAGGATCTGATTCGCAACCAGGGCTATGTGAACGGCCTCGTGTATGACGCCAATGGGCTGTCCGAGGCAAAGCCCACCGACTTGCTGCGCACCGCCGACATGGTGCGCCTGGGGCTGGCGGGTTCAGTGCGCAACTACGTGATGACCGACTACCTCGGCCAAACAAAACCCCTGAGCGCCTACGACTACGGAGGGCAGCCCGCGGGCTATGTCAGCCAGCCGGGCGAAGTGGTCAACTATGTCGAGAACCACGACAACCAGACGCTGTTCGACATCAACGCGTTCAAGCTGCCGTTGGCGACCAGCCGCGACGACCGCGCCCGCGTGCAAATGCTTGCGGCGGCGATCAATATGTTCAGCCAGGGCGTTGCGTATTTCCACGCGGGCATCGAGACCCTGCGCTCCAAATCGCTGGATGGCAACAGCTACGACTCGGGCGACTGGTTCAACCGGCTGGACTGGACGTTTAGTGACAACTACTTTGGCACCGGCGCACCGCCCAAGGGCGACAACGGTGCCAACTACCCGTGGATCAAGCCCCTGCTGGCCAACCCGGACATCCGCCCGCAAACGGTCAACATCCGCTGGGCGCGCGACCAGTTCAACGACTTGCTGCGCCTACGTGCCAGCTCCAGCCTGTTCCGCCTGACCAGTACCAAAGACATCCAGGATCGGTTGACGTTCTTCAACACCGGGCCGCAGCAAGTACCGACGGTTCTGGTGGGCCATCTGCTAGGCGACGGCTACCCGCAAGCGGGTTTTAAGGAAGTGCTGTACCTGGTGAACGTCGACAAGGTTACGCAGCAACTGCGTATGGATACGTTGAAGGGCAAACCGTTTGTGTTGCACCCGGTGCATCTGGCCGAACAGGCCGCCGACACACGGCCACGCCGCGAGGCCCGATTTGACGCCGCTGACGGGACTTTCCAGATCCCGGCCCGCACCGCCGTGGTGTTTGTCGTGAGGTAGCCGACCAAGACGTGGGGCCGTGCCGTTGGGTAGACAATAGAGGCATGACCCTGACGGAACTCAAATACATTGTGGCGGTCGCTCGGGAGCGGCACTTCGGCAAGGCTGCTGAAGCCTGCTACGTGTCGCAGCCCACGCTGTCGGTGGCGGTCAAGAAGCTGGAAGAAGAACTGGACGTCAAGCTTTTCGAGCGCAGCGCCAACGAAGTCACCGTCACGCCGCTGGGCGAAGAGATCGTGCGCCAGGCGCAAAGCGTGCTGGAGCAGGCGGCCAACATCAAGGACATCGCCAAGCGCGGCAAGGACCCGCTGGCCGGCCCGCTGAAGCTGGGCGTGATCTATACCATTGCGCCCTATCTGCTGCCCGATCTGGTGCGCCAGGTGATCACGCACAGCCCGCAGATGCCGCTGGTGCTGCAGGAAAACTTCACTGTGAAATTGCTGGAGATGCTGCGCACTGGCGAGATCGACTGTGCGATTCTGGCCGAACCGTTCCCGGACACGGGTCTTGCGATTGCGCAGCTGTATGACGAGCCGTTTTTCGCCGCTGTGCCCACCAGCCACGCACTGGCCAAACAGGACAGCGTGACCACCGAGGAGCTAAAGAAGGAAACCATGCTGCTCTTGGGCAATGGTCACTGCTTTCGCGACCACGTGCTGGAGGTCTGCCCCGAGTTCGCACGCTTTTCCAGCGACGCCGAAGGCATACGCAAGAGTTTTGAAGGCTCGTCGCTGGAAACCATCAAACACATGGTGGCGGCAGGCATGGGTATCACGCTGGTGCCGCGTCTGAGCGTGCCCAAAGGCGCCATGGAAGCCAAAAAGCGCCGTGGCGATGAGCCGTTTGTGAAATACCTGCCGGTGCAGGACGGCAAGCTGCCTCCGCCGACACGGCGCATCGTGCTGGCATGGCGGCGCAGCTTCACGCGCTACGAAGCCATTGCTGCGCTGCGCAATGCGATCTATGCCTGCGAGCTCCCCGGAGTCTCTCGCCTTTCGTAATTGGGAGTCAAATCGGCCTCTGACGCCCGCAAAATGGGCGCAAACAGCTACTAAAACAATAGCAACTCTGTGACGAAGCGTATCTCCCTGTACCTCGATCTGATCCGTTGGAACCGCCCCGCGGGCTGGTTGTTGCTGCTGTGGCCCACGCTCAGCGCGCTGTGGCTGGCAGCCGGCGGTTTTCCTGGTTGGCATCTTCTGACCGTGTTCACTTTGGGCACGATCCTGATGCGCAGCGCGGGTTGCTGCATCAACGATGTGGTTGACCGCGAGTTTGACCGCCATGTGCAACGCACGGCACAACGACCCGTCACGAGTGGCGCGGTGTCGGAGCGTGAGGCGCTGGCGGTGGGCGCAGTGCTGGCACTCGCGGCCTTCTCGCTGGTGTTGACGACAGACCGCCTGGTCGTGATGTGGTCCGTCGTGGCGCTTGCAGTGACGCTGGCATATCCCTATGCGAAGCGCTATGTGTCCATGCCGCAAGCGGTGCTGGGCGTCGCGTTCAGCTTCGGCATTCCGATGGCGTTTGTCGCGGTGCAGCACCGCGTGCCGCTCTATGCATGGGGCCTGTGGCTGGGCAACCTGCTCTGGGTGTTGGCCTACGACACCGAGTACGCGATGGTGGACCGGGACGATGATTTGAAGATTGGCATCAAGACCTCGGCCATCACGTTGGGCACTTACGATGTTGCGGCGATTGCGGCGTTCTACGTTGCATTCATTGCCATCTGGGCGGTGTTGGTGACGCCCCAATTGCACAACTCGACACTCTGGTGGGCAGGTGTTGTGGCGGCGGTCGCGCAAGTGGTGTGGCATTTGCAATTGATTCGGGACCGCAGCCGCGACGGTTGCTTCCGCGCGTTCCGCCTGAACCATTGGATCGGATTCGCTTTTTTTGCCGGTATCGCTGCCTCCAACGCCGTTTAAATAATGCAGGCGAAAAAAAGCCCCGCCATTAGCGGGGCTGGTAGACCGAGGGACTAGTTACTTGCTCAAGCATTCCTTCATGAAGGCTTTGCGCTCGTCGCCCTTTTTGCCCTTGGCGTCCACATTGCAGGTCTTCATCTTGGATTGCTGCGACGTAGCAGCAGGCGCGGAAGCGGCAGCAGCGGGTTTGGCACTCAGACATTCCTTCATAAATGCCTTGCGTTCGTCACCCTTCTTGCCCGTAGCATCCTTGTTGCAGGTGCCCATCTTGGTTTGCTGCGTAGATTTGGGTTTCTCGTCGGCCGCTTGGGCCATGCCGAAAGCCAGTGTCAGGCCCAAGGCCACCAGTGTTGCGAGTTTTTTCATAGCATTTCCTGTTGGTTATGGCATTGCTGCCGAGGTGAAAATCCCGAATAGGATTCCAGCACATAACGCGCGTACTGGCAATGCGGCTGACCCGCAGAGCAGTGACACCGGGGCTCCCGCAGACCTGCCCGTAAAATCGCTGCATGCTGTCTGTCAAAAAAGAACTACTGGAGGCGCTGACCTCAACCCTCGAAACCCTGTCGCCCGGTGCCGGGGATAAGGCGGCCTTTGAATCCCCCAAAGTGGCGGCGCATGGCGATCTGGCCACTACGGCTGCCATGCAGCTGGCCAAACCGCTCAAACAAAACCCCCGACAATTGGCTGAAACGCTGCGCACCCATCTGTTGGCCCACCCTGCGTTTCAGCGCTGGGTCGAAGCCGTTGAGATTGCCGGCCCTGGTTTTATCAATTTCCGCCTCAAACCCGAAGCCAAACAACAAGTCGTGCAGGAAGTACTGGGGCAGGCCAGCCACTTCGGCGAACAACCGTCCAATGGCCAGCGCCTCCTGGTGGAGTTTGTGTCGGCCAACCCGACCGGACCGCTGCACGTAGGCCATGGCCGCCAGGCAGCGCTGGGCGACGTCATTTGCAGCCTTTTCCAGACGCAAGGCTGGAACGTGCACCGCGAGTTTTATTACAACGACGCGGGCGTGCAAATCGGCACGCTTGCCACCAGCACGCATCTGCGCGCGCAGGGCTTCAAGCCGGGGGACGCGCAATGGCCCAGTGGCGAAGGTGCCCAAGCCTACAACGGTGACTACATCGGTGACATTGCAACCGACTTTTTGGCTGGCAAGACCGTCAAATCGGACGACCGTGAATACACCGCCAGTGGCGACATCCATGATCTGGACGGTATGCGCCAGTTTGCGGTGGCCTATCTGCGCCATGAGCAGGATCTGGATCTGCAGGCGTTTGCGGTCAAGTTTGACCACTACTACCTGGAATCCAGCCTGTACACCAGCGGCAAGGTCGACGACGCGGTAGCCCGCTTGCAAAAATCCGGCAAGACCTACGAGAAAGACGGCGCGCTGTGGCTGCAGTCCACGGACTACGGTGACGACAAAGACCGCGTCATGCGCAAGCAGGATGGCAGCTACACTTACTTTGTGCCGGATGTGGCCTACCACATCGCAAAGTGGGAGCGCGGTTTCACCAAGGTCATCAATATCCAGGGCACGGACCACCACGGCACCATTGCCCGTGTTCGCGCTGGTTTGCAAGCGGCCAACGTCGGCATTCCGCTGGGCTACCCCGACTATGTGTTGCACACCATGGTGCGCGTGGTCAAGGGCGGCGAAGAGGTCAAGATCTCCAAGCGTGCGGGCAGCTACGTCACGCTGCGCGACCTGATTGAATGGACATCGAAGGACGCTGTGCGCTTCTTCCTGCTTTCGCGCAAGCCCGATACCGAATACACCTTCGACGTCGATCTGGCAGTGCAAAAGAACAATGACAACCCGGTCTACTACGTGCAGTACGCACATGCGCGCATCTGCTCGGTGCTGGCGGCTTGGGGAGGCGATGTGGCGCAACTGAAGTCTGTGGACTTGAGCCCGCTAACCAGCCCGCAGGCGCTGTCATTGATGCTGCTCCTGGCCAAGTACCCGGAAATGCTGAGCGCAGCCGCTGAAGGCTTTGCGCCGCACGACGTCACGTTTTACCTGCGCGAGTTGGCAGCCAGTTACCACAGCTACTACGATGCAGAACGCATCCTGGTGGACGACGCGCAGGTCAAGCTGGCACGTCTGGCCCTGGTCGCGGCGACGGCGCAGGTGTTGCACAATGGTTTGGCGGTGCTGGGCGTGAGTGCCCCGGCGAAAATGTAATAACTTGCGGGTCAGACCACTTGCGAATTTTGGGGCCGAACTTTGGGGCAGATCACTTGCGAAGCAATGTGCTCTGATCCCAACTGATTAAGAATAGTGATTGAGAAGAGGATTTATGAACTTGCAGCGTGGAAATACCCTGGTGGGATTCATCGTCGGCGTGGTGGTCGGCTTGGCCGCCGCACTGGCGGTCGCCGTGTACGTGACCAAAGTCCCCGTCCCCTTCATGAACAAGGGCCAGAGCCGCTCCAGCGACCAGGACGAGGCCGAAGCCAAGAAGAACAAGGACTGGGACCCCAACGCGCCGTTGTACGGCAAGAACCCCGTCAAACCACCGCCCGCTGCAGTCCCGGAAGATCCGAGCAAAGCTGCAGTCAAAGCTGACGCCAAGGACGCTGGCAAAGCGCTTGTGAAACCGGAAGCCAGGGCGGATGCCAAAGGTGAACTCAAGCCCGGTGTATCGGCAGATCCGTTGGGTGATCTGGCCAAGGCCAAAGCGGCTGTGAACGAAGGCGATGCGTTCAGCTACTTCGTGCAGATTGGTGCTTTCCAGAAACAGGAAGACGCAGAAGCCCACCGTGCCAAGCTGTCCCTCAGCGGCATCGAGTCCAAAATTTCAGAGCGTGAACAGTCCGGCAAGATGGTGTACCGTGTGCGCGTGGGGCCGTTTGACAAGAAGGATGACGGCGAGCGCGCCAAGGAAAAGCTGGAAAAAGCCGGACTGGAGACCGCTTTGGTGCGCGTGCAAAAATAATTGCTTGCGGGACAGATCTTCAGCTCTGTTCCCAACTGACTAGACGATTGGAGCAAGCGTATGAAACGTCGTGATTTTTCCAAGGTACTGGCCAGTACCGCAGCGCTGTTTTTGGGCGCTGCCAGCAACGGCGCATCGGCACAAGGTGACAAGCCCATAGCAGGCACCCACTATGCGGTGGTCGACCCCAGAGCCCCGGTAGAAGCCCCTGCGGGCAAGGTCGAGGTGGTGGAATTCTTCTGGTACGACTGCCCCCATTGCTATGCGTTTGAGCCGACACTGGATGCCTGGCTGAAACGCCTGCCCAAAGACATTGCATTCCGTCGGGTTCCGGTGGCGTTCGATGACAGCTTTGCGCCTCAGCAGCGTCTGTATTTTGCGCTGGAAGGGATGGGCCTGGTGGACAAGCTGCACGCCAAGGTGTTTGCCGCCATTCACAGCGAGCGCAGTCTGCCAAAAGGCGCGAAGGGTGAGGCCATTGCCGAATGGGTGTCCAGGCAAGGCGTGGACAAAGCCAAATTTATCGAGCAGTACAACTCCTTCACCGTGGCGGCCAAAGCCAGCCGCGGAACGCAACTGCAAAATACCTACAAACTCGAGGGTGTACCTGCCTTGGGCATGGGCGGACGGTTCCTGACCGACGGTCCGATGGCCGGCAATATGGACAAAGCCTTGCTGGTGGTGGAATCTCTCGTAGCGGACTTGCGTCTGGCGCGCGCCTAAGACCTTGGGGCTGCTCCATTGCGGGGCTAGAATGATTTGTACATCACCACAACGGAGCAGGCGCAATGGCCCATCAGAAATACCGACTGGTAACCCGCAGTGACTTTGACGGCTTGGTTTGCGCCGTCCTGCTCAATGAGATGGATCTGATTGACGACATCAAGTTCGTCCACCCCAAGGACATGCAGGATGGCAAGGTGGAAGTCTCCGACCGCGACATCACCACCAATTTGCCCTACGTGCCGGGCGTACATCTGGCGTTTGACCACCACGCGTCGGAAACCGTACGCAACACCGGTGAGCGCCCTAACCACATCATTCACCCGGATGTCCCCTCGGCCGCGCGCGTGGTGTTCGACCACTACGGTGGGTACACGAAGTTCCCGCAGCGCTTTGAGGCCATGATGGATGCGGTAGACAAGGGCGATTCGGCCCAGTTCAACCGGGATGAAATTCTGGAGCCTACCGATTGGGTGCTGCTGAACTTCCTGATGGATTCGCGCACCGGCCTTGGGCGCTTCCGCGAGTTCCGTGTCAGCAACTACCAGCTGATGATGGATTTGATCCAGTACTGCCGTAACCACACCATCGATGAGATCCTGCAGTTGCCGGATGTGATTGAGCGTGTTGAGTTGTACTTTGACCACAACGCAAAGGCACGCGACCAGATTGAGCGCTGCGCCAAGGTCTTCAAAAACCTGGTGGTGCTGGACCTGCGCAACGAGGAGACCATTTTTGCGGTGAATCGCTTCATGATTTACGCGATGTTCCCCGAGACCAATATCTCCATCCACGCGATGTGGGGCGTGCAAAAGCAAAACACCGTGTACGCCACGGGCAAGTCCATCATCAACCGTAACTCCAAGACCAATATCGGTGAACTGATGCTGTCGTACGGCGGTGGTGGTCACGAAAATGCCGGTACCTGCCAGATCGACAACGACAAGGCCGACACGGTTTTGCAGCAACTGATCACCAAGATCAACGCAGACGGCTAAAGCTAGCCCCCACGCTCAGCCGCTGCGCATGGTCGCTGCCCCCCAAAGGGGCCTTCGCGCCTTGGGGCGGCCCGGCGGCGCTCACCGTTTGGACAGCCTGCGCAAAATCTTTGCGCGTCGGGCACGACAAAGCTTCGGGAATACCCGGAGCGCTCGTTACAATGGGATAAAGCCCAAGAGCAAGTTTCGTGCCTTTATGAAAAACAATCCCCTCCGTGCATTGGTTCTTATCGCCTTTTTGGCCGCTTGGGGCTTGGCGTGGGCCGAAAAAGCCGACCGTGATAAGCCGATAAACATCGAGGCGGATTCGGTGGTTTCTGACAGTGTTCGACAAATTACCGTGGTCACTGGCCGAGCTGTGGTCACCAGAGGCAGCATCGTCATGCGCGGCGCGCGGATTGAGGTCCGCGAAGATCCTGACGGCTACTATCATGGCGTCGTCACCAGCAGCGCGGATTCCCGGGCCTTCTTTCGCCAAAAACGCGACGGTGTGGACGAATTCATTGAAGGCGAGGGCGACACCATTGAGTACGACGGCAAGGCAGATACGGTGCGCTTTGTCCAGAAAGCCCAGTTGCGCCGTTTGCGTGGCAGTGCTGTGGCAGATGAAATTACGGGTGCGGTCATCGTCTACGAAAACCTGACCGACCGCTTTACAGTGGATGGCAACACAGGCAAGAGCGCCACAGGCGGGCCAGCAGGCCGCGTCCGTGCCGTACTGACCCCGAAACCAGACGCAGCAACAGCACCTGCGGCACCTGCCAGCCAACCCGCGCCCACCTTGCGCGCCACCACCACTTTGGGCGGAGCCCCCCGGTGAGCAGCGAGCTGTTGGCGCCTGAGGCGAGCGTTCCCGCGGCGGACTCCACGCAAGGAAAACTGGAAGCCCGCCATCTGCAAAAGTCTTATGGCAAGCGGTTGGTGGTCAAGGATGTGTCACTGGCAGTACGCACCGGCGAAGTTGTGGGCCTGCTAGGCCCCAATGGGGCGGGCAAGACCACGTCGTTTTACATGATCGTGGGCTTGCTGCGTGCCAGCGCCGGCGACATCACGATTGACGGTCAGTCGATTGAGCACATGCCCATCCACCGCCGCGCGCGCTTGGGGCTGGGCTATCTGCCTCAAGAGGCATCGATTTTTCGCAAGCTTAATGTTGAAGACAACGTGCGCGCCGTGCTGGAGCTGCAGCGCGATGAGAATGGCGAGCCACTCAAAAGCGCGGAGATCGAAGCGCGCCTGACATCCCTGTTGCAGGAACTGCGCGTGGAGCATCTGCGCGAGTCGCCATCGCTGGCACTGTCTGGTGGTGAACGGCGTCGTGTGGAAATCGCCCGCGCGCTGGCGACCCGGCCGCGCTTTATCCTGCTGGACGAGCCATTTGCCGGGATCGATCCGATTGCGGTGATCGAGATCCAGCGCATTATCAATTTCCTGAAAGCACGCGGTATTGGCGTGCTGATCACCGACCACAATGTGCGCGAGACGCTTGGCATCTGTGACCATGCCTACATCATCAGCGACGGCAACGTGCTGGCTGAGGGTACGCCCTCCGAGATAGTAAACAACGCCGATGTGCGTCGCGTTTATCTCGGTGAACACTTCAAAATGTAGGCCATGACCCCCACGCTCCACCGCTGCGCGGGTCGCTGCCCCCCGGGGGGGCTAATTTGGCTTCGCCGCTCTTCGAGAACCCTTGGGGCGGCCCTGCGGAAAATTGCCGCCCTCTCCGACTACAGGTTTGCTCTGGCATGAAACAGGGCCTGTCTTTACGCGTTTCGCAGCATCTTGCGCTGACCCCGCAACTCCAGCAGTCGATCCGGCTGCTGCAGCTCTCCACGCTGGAACTGAGCCAGGAAGTGGAGCAGATGCTGGACGAAAACCCGTTTCTGGAACTGACCGAAGAGCGTGCTGAGCGTGAAGACTATGGGCTGGTGGCGGCAGATACGCCGGTTAGCACCGGGGATCGCGAATCCGAAGTTGCTACGGATTTCGTATCTGACTACGCAGGCGCCACGGGCGTTGACGGAAAAACGGACGATGACAGCGTGCCGCTGTCGGGTGACGATGGCATGGGCTGGGACGGTGATGGTGCCACCGGGGTTGCGGCAGACGACAACGAATGGGGCGGTGACGCTACTCCGCGCACGAACAACCGCGACGAGGATGAAACGCAGGACGCCACCGCGTTGGCGCGTTCGCAGGAAAGCCTGCAAGCCCATTTGCATCGCCAGGCGCTGCGCCTGCGCCTGTCAGAAGAAGACCGTGCTGCGCTGCGCTTCCTGATTGAATCGCTGAACGACGATGGCTACCTCGAAGACACGCTGGAGAATCTGGCGCGCTGCCTGACGCCCGCCAATGACGAGCAGCTGGACGATCTGGTGCATCACTTTCAGGTGGGCTTAAGTTTGCTGCACAGCCTGGAGCCGGTAGGCGTGGGTGCCCGCGATCTTGGTGAATGCCTGCGCTTGCAACTGCGTGCGCTGTTGCTGGACAACGATTTTCCCGACACGCGCGAAGTGCTGGAAGTGGGTTTGAAGATTTGCGGTCAACCCATGGAGCTACTGGCGCGACGCGACATCAAACGTTTGGTGCAACTGGGGGTGGGTAGCGATGCGCTGGTGCGCTTGGGCGTTGCCCGCATCGCCCGGCTGGAGCCCAAGCCGGGACGGCGTTTTGTCGACGTCGAGCGCAACGTCGTGGTACCCGACGTATTGGTGGTGCAGATCGGAAAAACGATTGGTGGCATGGGTCCCAAATTCCGCATACAGCTTAATCCGGACGTGATGCCGCGGCTCAGGGTGCACGATATTTACGCCAATGTGCTGCGCAACCACAAGGCCAGTTCCAGCCATGCGGGGCTGCAGCAGCGCCTGCAAGAGGCGCGCTGGTTTATCAAGAATATCCAGCAGCGCTTCGACACCATCCTGCGCGTCAGCACCGCGATTGTGGAGCGACAAAAAAGCTTCTTTGTGCACGGCGAGCTGGCGATGCGCCCGCTGGTGCTGCGCGAGATTGCGGATGAACTGGGTCTGCACGAATCCACCATCAGCCGGGTCACGACGGCCAAGTACATGTCCACGCCGTTTGGCACGTTCGAGTTGAAATATTTCTTTGGCTCTGGGCTGGGCACCGAGTCTGGCGGCAATGCGTCCAGCACTGCGGTGCGTGCGCTGATCAAGCAGTTCATCAGCGCCGAGAGCAGTAAAAAGCCCTTGAGCGATAACCAGATTTCCGAGATGCTCAAGGAGCAGGGCATTGAATGCGCTCGCCGCACCGTCGCAAAAT
>JAYWAV010000331.1:0-10149 GCA_043782015.1 Rhodoferax sp.
AGGGGATCATAGAAGAGTTCCATGGGGCCAGGCAAGGTACGGGTTTACCTCCTGTTGGTGCTGGAGCAGGCACACCAGAATACTGGATTTACTTGAAGGGGGAGAGATATGACAGATTCCAGTCTAGGGCTCAAATGGATCAAGATGGCCGCGTTGTACCTGCTGGTCGGTGTGGGTCTGGGCATTCACATGGGGAAGAGCCATGATTTCGCGCTGATGCCGGTGCATGCCCATGCCAACTTGCTGGGCTGGGCCACGATGGCTCTGATGGGCTTGTTGCACCATGTGTTTGCCAAACAGTTGGTAAACACAATCGCCGTCGTGCAGTTCTGGATACACCAGGTTGCGACTCCCATCTTGCTGATCGCTCTAGCGCTGATGCTCAAAGGCAATACGGACATCGAACCTGTGGTGGGCATCATGTCTGCCGTGGTGGGCCTGTCGGTACTGCTCTTTGTCTACAACGTGCTGCGCAATCTGAACACCGCCAGATAATCGTCGGATGACAACGGGTTACCCAGCTGGCCCGCTCTGCTGCCACAGCCGGGTGCCCATGCTGTCCAGGTGCGTCAGGTACACGCGCACCTCAAACTCCAGCTGATGGTAGGTTGGCTCCATGTAAGTGCAGAGCTGATAAAAAGCCTTGTCATGCTCGCGTTCGCGCAGATGGGCCAGCTCGTGCACCACGATCATCCGCAGGAATTCGGTGGGCGTATCTTTGAACAGCGATGCGATACGGATCTCGCGCTTGGCCTTGAGTTTGTTGCCCTGCACGCGCGACACCGTGGTGTGCGTGCCCAGCGCATTGCGCATGACATGCAGTTTGCTGTCGTAATGCACCTTGGACAGCGCATCGGCGCCACGCAGGTACTCCTGGCGCAAATCCTGCGCATAGCCGAACAGCGCGCCATCGTTGCGCAGGCCGTGGCCTTGCGGGTATTTGCGCGTCAGCCAGTCGCCCACTTTCTGCTCCTGCAGCATCAGGGCCACTTGCGTTAGTGTGTCTTGTGCGTAGCCCTGCAGATAGGGAAAATACGTAACAGGTTTTGCTGTAGTCGCTATGTTTTTCATAGCATATTACGCATATTCTGCGGGCGCTAAAGCCCTTTTTTCCATAAATTTCGAGTCAAACTTCCCGGCGCAGTGCCGGGAACAGGATGACGTCGCGGATGCTGGGGCTGTCGGTCAACAGCATCATCAAACGGTCGATCCCGACGCCGCAGCCGCCAGTAGGGGGCATGCCGTATTCCAGCGCGCGCACAAAGTCGTGGTCGAAGTGCATGGCCTCGTCATCGCCACTGTCCTTGGCCGCTACCTGGGCATGGAAGCGCGCGGCCTGGTCCTCGGCGTCATTCAATTCGCTGAACCCGTTGCCAAATTCGCGGCCGGTGATGTAGAGCTCAAAGCGCTCCGTCACTTCGGGGCGGTCGTCATTCGCGCGGGCCAGCGGCGAGATCTCGGTGGGATGCTCCATGATGAAGGTGGGGTTCCACAGCTTCTCTTCCACGGTCTCCTCAAAGTACAGAACTTGCAGGCTGGCCAGGCTGCGGCCTGCGAGCTTGTTCTTGGCTTCGGTCAGGCCGAGTTTCTTCAATGCATTGGTCAGCCAGGTGGCGTCGTTTACGTTGTCACCCGCTTCGGTGTACTTGCGGATCGCTTCGACAATCGTCAGGCGCTCGAACGGCTGGGTGAGGTCCACCGGCTTGCCGGCGTAGGTCAACTGCAGCTTCCCGCAAGCACGCTGCGCCGCGTCGCGGATCAGCTTCTCGGTGTAGTCCATCAGGTCCTGGTAGTTCCAGTAGGCCGCGTAGAACTCCATCATCGTGAACTCGGGGTTGTGGCGCACGCTGATACCTTCATTGCGGTAGCTGCGGTTGATCTCGAACACACGCTCAAAGCCGCCGACGATCAGGCGTTTGAGGTACAGCTCAGGCGCAATGCGCAAAAACATTTCCTGGTCCAGCGCGTTGTGGTGGGTCTTGAAGGGCTTGGCGTTGGCGCCGCCGGGGATCGGGTGCAGCATCGGCGTTTCAACTTCCAGGAAGTCGTGCGCCACCATGAACTCGCGCAATGCACTGACCGCTTTGCTGCGTGCCATGAAGCGCTTGCGGGCTTCCACGTCGGTCATCAGGTCGACATAGCGCTGGCGGTATTTGGTTTCCTGGTCGGCCATGCCGTGGAACTTGTCGGGCATCGGGCGCAGGCTTTTGGTCAGCAGGCGCACGCTGGTGGCGTGTATGGACAGCTCGCCGGTACGGGTTTTGAACACGGTGCCCTCGGCGGCAACGATGTCGCCCAAGTCCCAGTGCTTGAACGCGGCGTACAACTCTTCGCCCACGTCTTCGCCCTTGACGTAAATCTGGATGCGGCCGCCGGTGCTGCCCAGCGATGAGTCCTGCAGCGTGCAGAAGCTGGCCTTGCCCATCACGCGCTTGAGCATCATGCGCCCTGCCACCTTGGCGGTCGCACCCAGCGCGGCCAGTTCCTCGGTGGTCTTGGCTTCAAATTCAGCGAACAGCGCCTCGGCCTTGTGGCTGGGCTTGTAATCGTTGGGGAAGGCCACGCCCTTGCCATCGACCTGTTGCTGGCGGATCGCTTTGAGTTTTTCGCGGCGCTCCAGGATCAACTGGTTTTCGTCGACAGGGGCGACAGCAGATGCGGGGGTGGAGACAGTGTTTTGATCGGACATGAAAGGCTCAATACGGTGCGTAGCCCTAGATTCTAAGAGGGAAGCCGCACCTGCGCGCTATGATGGCGGCGCCACTTTTGGATGCCCACCTCTATGTTTGAAATCGCCTCGCTGTTGCTGGAAGTCATTGCCGGGTTGCTGGCTGGCATGTGCCTGCTGCGCATGTACATGCAATACCAGCGCATCCCCATGTCGGCGCGCTCCGGCAACCCGATGGGCAACTTCATTTTTGCGACCACCGACTGGCTGGTGCTGCCCCTTCGCAAGGGTTTGCCAGCGATCGGTCGGCTCGACACCGCCAGCCTGGTGGGCGCCTATCTGATCGAGCTTATTCGTTTCCTGCTGCTGTGGCTCATGGCCGGCATGGCTGGCAGCCCCATTCCCATTCTGGTCTACACATTGTTTGCGGTGGCCCAGATGTGCATTTACGGCCTGACCATCATGGTGATCGTCTATGCCGTGCTGTCCTGGGTGCAAACCCAGTCGCCCGCAGCGGATCTGCTGGAGCGCCTGGTGATGCCGGTACTGATACCGATACGGCGCGTGCTGCCGCTGGTAGGCGGCGTGGATCTGTCGCCGCTGGTGTTGCTGGTGCTGCTGCAAATACTAGGCATTCTGCTGGGCAAGGTGCAGGCAACTATCTTGATGCTGCTGTAAAAAGGCCCACGTAAGTGGGCCTTTTAATTTGGAAATTTCGCGCCGGGCCGCCCCAAGCAAAATTGGCCACCTTGGGGGCAGCGACCCGCGCAGCGGAGGAGCGTGGGGGCTTAAATCACCGCGTCGGCGGGAAGGCGTTGCAGCATCGCCAGCGAGTCGGCTATCGTCTTGCGCAATTCGCGCCGGTCGCTGATGAAATCCACTGCGCCCTTGGTCTGCAAAAACTCTGCGCGCTGAAAGCCTTCCGGCAAGGTCACGCGCACCGTAGATTCGATCACCCGCGGGCCGGCAAAACCGATCAGCGCCTTGGGCTCGGCAATCACGATGTCACCCAGAAACGCAAAACCAGCACTGACGCCGCCCATGGTCGGGTCGGTCAGCACGCTGATATAGGGCAGGCCTTTCTTGGCCAAACGGGTTAAAGATGCATTGGTCTTGGCCATTTGCATCAGCGATAGCAGCCCTTCCTGCATGCGCGCGCCGCCAGTGGCGGTAAAGCAAATGAAGGGGACTTTCTGCTCCATGGCAGTCTCGACACCGCGCACAAAGCGCTCGCCGACGACCGAGCCCATTGAGCCACCCATGAATTCAAATTCAAAGCAGGCAGCGACCAGGCTGATGCCGTGCACCGCGCCGCCCATGACGATCAGCGCGTCGGTCTCGCCGGTGTTTTCCATCGCCTCTTTGAGGCGTTCGGGGTATTTGCGGCTGTCTTTGAACTTCAATGGGTCAACCGGTAGCACTTCCTGGCCGATTTCGTAGCGACCTTCGTTGTCCAGAAAGACGTTCAGGCGGGCGCGCGCACCAATGCGGTGGTGGTGGCTGCAGCTGGGGCAGACGTTCTGGTTTTGCTCCAGATCAGACTTGTAAAGCACGGTTTCGCAACTCGGGCACTTGATCCACAAGCCCTCTGGCACGCTGCGGCGGTCCGCAGGGTCGGTTTGCTGAATTTTTGGGGGTAATAGTTTTTCAAGCCAACTCATTGTCTCACTCCGCTTCGAGGTTCCGCGAAAAGTCCAGATTATGGCCGCTTTGCCAGCTCATCATCCGTATTGGCGTATTGGTCGGCAATGGCTTTGCACGACAACTGGACGGCGATGAAGGCATCGACTACATCCGGATCGAAGTGGCGCCCGCGGCCTTCCTCAATGATTTGCATGGCGTCCAGGTGAGAAAAAGCGGGCTTGTAGACCCGTCGGCTGATCAGCGCGTCGTACACATCGGCAATCGCCATCAGGCGCGCCGACACGGGTATCGCGTCGCCAATCAGCCCCTCTGGGTAGCCGGTGCCATCCCACTTTTCCTGGTGCGAAAGGGCGATTTCCTTGGCCACCTGCAAAAAGGGGACGTGTTTGCCCAGACGGGCCTCGGCACTTTCGATGGCGACCTTGCCCAGCGTGGTGTGGGTCTTCATGACCTCAAATTCCTCGGCCGTCAGCTTGCCCGGTTTGAGCAGAATGTCGTCTGTGATGCCGACTTTTCCAATGTCGTGTAAGGGGGCCGACTTGAACAGCAGGTCAATCGCCGTATCACTCAGGGCCGCCGAAAACTTCGGGTGTTTTTGCAATTGCAGGGCGATCAGTTTGACGTAGTGCTGGGTGCGGATGATGTGGTTGCCCGTTTCGTTGTCGCGGGTTTCCGCCAGCGAGGCCATCATCAGAATGGTCACATCCTGCACATCACGCACCTCTTCGGTCCGCCGTTGCACCTCCTGCTCCAGAAAGGCATTTTTGTCTTTCAGGAAATCGGCGGCTGCCTTCAATGCCAAGTGATTTTTGACCCGCATCAACATGATGGGCGGGCTGATCGGTTTGGTGAAATAGTCCACAGCCCCCATTTCCAGCCCAGCCTGCTCGTCACGGATCTCGTTGCGCGCCGTCATGAAAATCACTGGAATGTCCCGTGTCACAGGATTGGCCTTGAGTTGCCGCAGGACCTCGTAGCCGTCGATTTCCGGCATCATGACGTCCAGCAAAATCAGGTCCAGCGGATCGTCTGCCTGGGCGATTTTCAACGCGCGCGCGCCCGTGCTGGCGACCTTGACCCGGTAGTCCGTGTCCAGCAAATCGGTCATTAGGGACAGATTGGAGGGTGTGTCGTCCACCACCAGCACGGTGGCGCGTGCATGAGTCAAGGGCGGCGTATTCATCGTTTAACCTCTGGAGGCTTGGTGGTGCGGTCGGGCCATCTCAGGGGGCACCGTGCGCGATTGCCTTGCGCATAATGTCATGTGCCTCATCCAGTGCAAAGCCGGTGATGGCACCCTTGAGACTACGATACTGCGCCGCAAACATGCGACTGAACAAGTCCTCCCTTTCAGCGAAAAGCCGCAGGGCCTGGGGATTGTCATCACGCAAAAGCCGTATTAACTCGTTGACAATCTCTATTGCATCTCCCTGCAGGGGCAGGCGCGATGCATCGCCAGTTGTGGCATTCTGCGATGCAGGCGGCAGCTTGCTCCAGCGCAGCAAGGCAGAAAAAAGACCAGCCGGAACGATCGGTTTGGCAACAAAGTCCACCATCCCTGCATCGGAGCAGCGTTGCCAATCCGCTGACAACGCGTTGGCGGTCATCGCGATGATGGGCGTGCCCGGCCAGCCAGACAGGGCTTGCATGGCACGCGTAGCGTCCAGACCGTTCAACACCGGCATTTGCACGTCCATCAGGATCACGTCAAACGATTGCGCTTGTGCCATCGCCACAGCGATCGCGCCGTTGTCCGCAACCTCCACAACTACGCCGACAGCCGTCAGGACTTCCACAACCACTTGCTGGTTGAGCGGGTTGTCCTCAACCACCAGTACCCTTACCCCAGCCAACGTACGGCTCAAGAGCAGCGATTGTCGCAAGTCTTCGCGGGGCGGTCGTGGCGCAGGCGCGTTGTCTGACAGATGCAGCCAAGCCGTGAACCAGAAGGTCGATCCTTTGCCTGGAATACTTTGCACGCCAACACCCCCTCCCATCAGCTCGGCAAGTTGCTTGCAAATGGCAAGCCCCAGACCGGTGCCGCCGTATTTGCGCGTGGTGGAGGTATCTGCCTGCTGAAAACTCTGGAACAGGCGACTGATGTGCTCATCCTTCAGGCCAATACCGGTATCGCTCACTTCAAATAGCAGCATGGCTTCTGCGGCTGACCGGCTCTGCACGCGGATCCGGATGACAACTTCCCCCTGGTCCGTGAACTTGATGGCGTTGTTGGCATAGTTGATCAGGATCTGGCGCAGGCGCAGCGCGTCGCCCACCAGCATGGCCGGTACATCCGGAGCGATGTCGATGGTCAGTTTCAAACCCTTTTCTTCTGCCCTTTCGGAGATCAGCGTGGCGACATCCTCTATCAGGCCCTCGATGGCAAAGTCCACGGACTCCATCCGCATCATCCCGGCCTCAACCTTGCTGAAGTCCAACACGTCATTGATGATACCCAGCAAATGCTGGCCGGAGCGCTGGATTTTTTGCAGATAGTCGCGTTGCTGGGCCGTCAGGTCGGTGCCCAAGGCCAGAAAGCCCATACCGATGATGGCGTTCAGTGGGGTGCGGATTTCATGGCTGATGTTTGCCAAAAAATCGCTCTTGTACTGGTTGGCCGCTTCCGCTGCTGCGCGGGCCTTTCTGGTCTCAGTGAAAAGCCGTGCGTTTTTGAGCGCTGCCCCCAGGCTGGTTGCCACCGTTTTGAGCAGCCGGCATTGCGCCTCACCAAAGGCATTGGCTTGTACATGGTCTTCCAGGCTCAACAGCGCGATGATCTGCTTACCTGCAAATACCGGCACACTGATGACCGAAACCGGCTTGTCGGTGCCATCCATGACTTGTAACCCGACCGAATCCAGTTCAACCGCATTGTTAATGATCACCTCGCGCCCGGTGGCCACCATCGCTTGGTACAAGCCGCCCGGGCGCGGTGGCTCCGGCTCCAAGTTGAGCCGCTCGCCATGTTCGTAGAGGTAGAGGCTGTGTATCAGGTTGGTCTCAGCCTCGTACACGGAAATGGCGATGTCGTCGCTGTGGAGTACGGCGCGCAATTTGTCACCGACGAAGTCCACAATCGCCGGAAAACTCAGCTCCTCGACGATGGCCAGCTGAATGGTGTTGATGATCGACAACTCTATGTCCCGTTGCGCCAGGCTGATGCGCAGCTGCTGCAGTTCCGTGAGGTCAACGCCGCCGGTTGATTGTGCCGTGTTCATCTGTCCAGACTCCTAGCCTTTGTGGGGGCTACTGTAAACGAGTCCTTGGTTCATGCGTCCAGCGCTGTGCGGATTTCCTGCATGAATTTTTGCGCCGTTGCCGCCACCTGGTCGCGTGGTTGGTCCTCCAGTAACTGGATGATCTTGCTGCCAATGACCACCGCGTCGGCCACCCTGGAGATGGTTTGGGCGGTTGCCGCATCGCGGATGCCAAAGCCTACGCCCACCGGCGTGCTGATGTGCTGGCGGATGCGTGGCAGCATGGCTTCCACAGCACCAATGTCCAGCGCACCGGACCCGGTGACGCCCTTGAGCGACACGTAGTACACATAACCGCTGGCCACGCGGGCTACCTGCTGCATGCGTTCATCGGTACTGGTGGGTGCCAGCAGGAAAATCAAATCCATGCCGCGCGTACGCAGGTCGGCTGCGAATACTTCGCACTCTTCGGGCGGGTAGTCGACGATCAGCACGCCGTCCACACCAGCCTCGGCGGCGTCTTTGACGAAAGGACTGCTGACACCGGATTTTGCATGCTTTTGGTCGTAGCGCTCCACTGGGTTGGCATAGCCCATCAGCACCACGGGGGTGGTGCCATTGGTCTTGCGGAACTCGCGCACCATGGCCAACACCTGCACCAGGCCAATGCCAAACGCCAAGGCCTTGTCGCCAGCCTTCTGGATCACCGGGCCGTCGGCGCTGGGGTCGGAGAATGGCACACCCAGCTCGATCACGTCGGCGCCGCCCGATACAAAAGCGTGCATCAGTTCGGGCGTGACATCGGCATAAGGATAGCCTGCTGTGACGAACGGAATCAGGGCCTTGCGGCCTAGAGTCTTGAGTGCATCAAACGTTGCATTGATGCGGCTCATGCTACTACCTTGATAGCAGCCAGCGCAGGTGATACGGGCATTACAGCCACATTTCCCTTTACAGATTGGCCTTTGCAGCTGGGCCGGCAGTAGAAGTCTGCATGGCTCAGGTCAGCCACGGTGCCGATATCCTTGTCGCCGCGACCAGACAGGTTCACCAGAATGCTTTGGTCGGGACGCATGGTCTTGGCCAGCTTCATCGCATAGGCCACGGCGTGGCTGGATTCCAGCGCCGGAATGATGCCCTCGGTGCGGCACAGATAGTGGAAGGCGTCCAGCGCCTCGGTATCGGTGATGCCCACGTATTCGGCACGTCCGATGTCAGACAGGAACGCATGCTCCGGGCCGACGCCGGGGTAATCCAGACCCGCGCTGATGCTGTGCGTCTCGGTGACCTGGCCGTTGTCGTCCTGCAGCACATAGGTGCGGTTGCCGTGCAGTACGCCGGGGCTGCCTTTTTGGATCGACGCGGAGTGCTTGCCGCTCTCCAAGCCTTCTCCAGCCGCTTCCACGCCAATCAGACGCGTCCTTTCATGCGTGATGTAGGGGTGGAAGATGCCCATGGCATTGCTGCCACCGCCCACGCAGGCAATTACGGCATCGGGTTGCTCTGTTTTGCATCCGGCGGCTGCAAGCATCTCGGGCCTCTGCACCAGGCATTCGTTGCCAATCACGCTCTGGAAGTCACGCACCATCATCGGGTAGGGGTGCGGACCTGCCACCGTGCCAATGATGTAGAAAGTGTTGTCCACATTGGCGACCCAGTCGCGCATGGCTTCGTTCAGCGCGTCTTTCAGGGTTTTGCTGCCGCTTTCCACGGGTACGACAGTCGCACCCAAGAGCTTCATACGGTAAACGTTCGGGCTTTGGCGCTTGACGTCTTCACTGCCCATGTAGACCACGCATTCCAGGCCATAGCGCTCGCAGATCGTGGCCGTGGCGACACCATGCTGGCCGGCACCGGTTTCGGCAATCACGCGCGGCTTGGCCATGCGCTTGGCGAGCATGGCCTGGCCGATGGTGTTGTTGATCTTGTGGGCGCCGGTGTGATTCAGGTCTTCGCGCTTCAAGAAGATTTGCGCTCCACCCATCTCCCGACTCATGCGGGCTGCGTGGTAAACCGGGGAAGGGCGGCCTACAAAGTGGGCCAGTTCGGATTGGAATTCGGCAATGAATTCCGGGTCGTGCTGATACCTTGCGTACGCGTTTTTCAGCTCATTGATGGCGTGGGTCAGTGTCTCGGAGACAAAGCTGCCGCCATATTTGCCAAAGTGGCCTTTGGCGTCGGGTTGTTGGTAGTCGTACATGGCTTTCCATCTGTGGGGGACGGAGCTGGCACTGGGTGCAGTCCGTACCGAAAACTATTGAAATGTCTGGTCTGCAGCGCGCACAGCGGCCACAAACTGGTGAATCTTTTCGGGGTCTTTGATGCCCTTTTGGGGCATGCCTTGAGCGTCCACGGCTTCAACGCCGGAGCTCACATCTACGGACAGCGTTTTACAACGCGGCCTGATTTGCGTGATGCCATCGCCCACGTTTGCACTGGTGAGTCCACCACTCAAGACGAGGTGAGCGTTGACCCTTGGAGGAAGAAGTGACCAATTGAATGTTTTGCCTGCGCCACCGTAGTCTTCGACGTGCGCGTCGAGCAGGATGGCTTGGGCATTTGGGTGATTGTTGGCAAATTGTACGAGGTCAAAGGCCAATGCGCTGTCACCCAGCGGAATACGCGCCGCGCGCAGGAAAG
>JAYWAV010000332.1:0-3647 GCA_043782015.1 Rhodoferax sp.
AGAATTTCTTCCAGGCGTTTTTGCTCGTCACGCAGTTCCTTGAGTTCCTGTTCGATCTTGATGGCTTCAAGCCGGGCCAGCTGGCGCAGGCGGATTTCAAGGATGTCCTCGGCCTGCCGGTCGCTCAAACTGAAGCGGGCGATCAGCGCGGCTTTGGGCTCGTCGCTGCGTCGGATGATGGCGATCACCTCGTCAATATTGAGCAGCACGATCTGCCGGCCTTCGAGGATGTGAACGCGATCCAGCACCTTGCCCAGGCGGTGGTCGCTGCGCCGCTGGATGGTGGTCTGGCGGAACTCGATCCACTCGACCAGCATCTGGCGCAACGAGTTTTGTGTGGGCCGCCCATCCAGCCCAACCATGGTCAGGTTGATGGGCGATGAGGTTTCAAGGCTGGTGTGGGCCAGCAATGTTGTGATCAGCTCCTGTTGCTCGATGCGGCTGGTTTTGGGCTCAAACACCAGACGGACCGCCGCGTCTTTGTTGGACTCGTCGCGCACCACATCGAGCACCGCCAGCAGTGTGGCCTTGGACTGGGTCTGGTCCAGCGAGAGGGCTTTTTTGCCGACCTTGACCTTGGGGTTGGTCAGTTCTTCAATTTCTTCCAGCACACGCTGGGTGCTGACGCCCGGCGGCAGTTCAGTCACCACCAGTTGCCATTGCCCGCGCGCCAGGTCTTCAATCTTCCAGCGCGCGCGCACTTTGAGCGAGCCGCGCCCGGTTCGATAAGCGTCGGCGATGTCTGTTGCTGAGCTGATGATCTGGCCACCGCCGGGGTAGTCCGGGCCGGGGATCAGCGTCAGCAGATCTTCATCTGACAATTTCGGCGACTTGATCAGCGCCACACAGGCGTCTGCCACTTCACGCAGGTTGTGGCTCGGGATTTCCGTCGCCAGGCCGACAGCAATGCCGCTGGCGCCATTGAGCAGGGTAAAGGGCAGGCGGGCCGGCAACTGCCGTGGCTCTTCGGTCGAGCCATCGTAATTGGGCGTGAAATCAACCGTGCCTTCGTCAATTTCGCCCATCAGCAGGCTGGTGATTTTGGCCAGCCGCGCTTCGGTGTAGCGCATGGCTGCCGCGCCGTCGCCATCGCGTGAGCCAAAGTTGCCCTGGCCATCGACCAGGGGGTAACGCTGCGAAAAATCCTGGGCCATGCGCACCAGCGCGTCGTAAGCCGACTGGTCGCCGTGCGGATGGAAACGGCCCAGTACATCGCCGACCACACGTGCGCTCTTGACTGGTTTGGCGCCGCTGTTGTTGTTGGGCCCGCCAAAGCCCAACCCCATGCGTGACATGGAATACAGGATGCGCCGCTGCACCGGCTTCAGGCCGTCGCAGACATCGGGCAAGGCCCGGCCCTTGACGACGCTCAGCGCGTATTCAAGATAGGCGCGCTGCGCGTAGGTAGCTAGGTTGAGGGCGTCATCTCCGTCATCGATGGCGCCGCCGGAATTGCCGGAATGGCCGGGGGGGCTGCGGGAAAAATCAAACTCTGTGGGGTCGCTCATTGATGGCTGGTAGATGGCTGGTCGGAGGTCGGTGAATTCGGCTGGGTGGCCAGGCCGCTGCCGGGAATGCTGTTGGGAAACGCAGCTTGCGCGGCAGTCTGCCCCGCCGCAGGCGGCAATGGCGCCAGCATGTTGCCGCGCCGTGAGGCACCGCCAAGCATTTCCATGCGGATGCGAGTCGGGAAACGCTGCTCAACGATGGCTGCCGGCGGTTTGAGGCCGTTGTACAGCTGCATCACGGTCTTGACGTAATTTTGCGTTTCCTTGTAATTGGGGATGTTGTTGCCGGCCTTTTGCACCGCGCCTTCACCCGCGTTGTAGGAAGCCAGCGCCAGGTCCAGCCGTCCAGGGAACATGTTGATCAGGTCACGCAGGTAACGGGTGCCGGTCTTGACGTTGATTTTGGGGTCGGCCAGTTTTTTCTCGATCGCCATCCGGCGGTCGCTGTCCACACCGTAGCGGCGCGCGGTGTCGGGCATGATCTGCATCAGGCCAATCGCGCCTTTGGGCGACACCGCACCGGCGTCGAACCCGGACTCGGTGGCTATCAGCGCCTGCAGCAGTTCGTAATCGATTTTGTAGGTGTTGGACCATTCGCGCAAATGGTGTTTGACCACTTTGTAGCTGGGCGACACATCAAAGTAGGCCAGCAGTTTGGCCGGCACCGTGGGCACACTGACAGGGCGCGGCGTGTCATTGACGCCGGGCGAGACCTTGGTGGTGTCAAAACTCTCGCCGCCCTTGTAAAAAACCTCATAACGGTCATCGAGTTTTTCATTGGCGAAGTGGGCCACGCCGCGTTCATCGATGAATCCCCAGACATCAGCCTGTGCACCCTGGTTCAAAGTTAATAGCAAACTAATGAATAGCCACGGGGGCAAACGCCACAATTTCTTCCAGACTCGGGCGAAAAGCGGGTTTCGGGCGTTCATCAGATGTCCACCTCGACCGCATCACCGTGCAGTTCCATCAACTCGCGCCGCGCGGCGGCTTCGCCCTTGCCCATGAGTTTCGTGATGAGGAGTTCAGTCGCCAGAAAATCGATGGCGCCCAGAGCCACCGGCAACAAACGCCGGGTGTCGGGGTTGAGTGTGGTGTCCCACAACTGCTCGGCGTTCATCTCGCCCAGGCCCTTGAAACGGCTGATGCTCCAGGCACCTTCGCGCACCCCCTCTTTGCGCAGCTTGTCCAGAATGGCCGTCAGTTCACCATCGTCCAGCGCATAGGCTTTGGAGGCCGGCTTCTTGCCCCGCGCGGGCGCATCGACCCGAAACAGCGGGGGCCGGGCCACATACACATGGCCCGTCTCAATCAGCTTGGGGAAGTGCCGGAAGAACAGGGTCAGCAGCAGCACCTGAATATGCGAGCCGTCCACGTCGGCATCGCTCAAAATGCAGACCTTGCCGTAACGCAGCCCGCTTAAATCGGGGGTGTCGTTGGGGCCATGCGGGTCGACGCCAATCGCCACCGAGATGTCATGAATTTCGGTATTGGCAAACAGCCGGTCGCGGTCGACCTCCCAGGTGTTGAGCACCTTGCCGCGCAAGGGCAAAATCGCCTGGCTTTCCTTGTCGCGGCCCATCTTGGCGCTGCCGCCAGCCGAGTCGCCTTCGACCAGAAACACCTCGTTGTGGGCGATGTCGCGGCTTTCGCAATCGGTGAGTTTGCCGGGCAACACAGCCACGCCCGAGCTTTTGCGCTTCTCGACTTTTTGTCCGGCCTTCTGGCGGCTCTGCGCCGCACGGATGGCCAGCTCAGCCAGCTTTTTGCCGTATTCGACATGCTGGTTGAGCCACAACTCCAGCGTGGGGCGCACAAAGCTTGAGACCAGACGCACGGCATCGCGCGAGTTCAGACGCTCCTTGATCTGTCCCTGAAACTGCGGGTCGAGCACTTTGGCGCTCAGCACATAACTGGCGCGGGCGAACACGTCTTCGGGCAGCAGCTTCACGCCCTTGGGCAAAAGCGAATGCAGTTCGATGAAACTCTTGACCGCCGTGAACAGGCCGTCTCGCAGGCCGCTCTCATGCGTGCCGCCTGCGCTGGTGGGAATCAGGTTGACGTAACTTTCGCGCACTGGCTGGCCGTCTTCGGTGAAGGCCACGCACCAGGACGCGCCCTCACCGTCGGCAAAGTTGT
>JAYWAV010000333.1:0-3631 GCA_043782015.1 Rhodoferax sp.
AGCGCTGCCGGCGGTGCCACCCGCAGCAGCCACCGTGGTAAAGGTCTGGCTGCCCGGCAAAGTGATGGGAGAACCAATCGTGACGCTGGCGCCATTGGCAAATGTCGATGTGTCGACGAGGCAAACTGTGGAGGAAGTTTGCGCCTGGCAGGTAGCCGTGACATTGTTGCCGCCAACGTAAGCCTTTATGCTGCCCCCCGTGCCTATGGCCGAAGCAAGCGCGCCTGCGGCGTTTGAAGACGACTGGTTGTTGCCAATACTGATGGACCCCACCGTGACGACTGTCCCACCCAGGGACACGCTCGCTCCACCAGGCAGACTTGCGAAAATAACACTGCCCGGGTCGATAGCGGCGCTGGTGCCGCTGATTTTGATCAAGGCCGTTGGCCGCACCGCCGCAACCGCGGCGGCGGCGGCCACCAGCGTCTGCGACGTGCCGGGCGTTATGGTGATCGGCAACCCGTTATAACTGGACCCGGCCGGCGCCTTGATTTGGATCACGCTGCCTGATTGACGCGCCGTAAAACCGCCGCGGACCTTGTTCTTGATTACGGTGGCGTTGGTGCTGGAGGAGCCGCCGCCATCGGTAATGTCGGTTACGGTGAGCGCCGGAACAATCACAACCCCGTTAACTGAAATCGCGCCCAGCGTGGCCGGGTAACCGCTGGTCTGGCCGACAGTGCTGACGGTAATGGTGGCGGTAGCCTGGGCGGCGGCGGTGAAGCCGTAATAAATCTCCACGTCGAAGTGCCCGCCCGCCACGCCGCGGTCGACCGGAGTGGCCGGGACAAGCACATCGGGGTTCTGGTTGTACAAGGTGTCGTTCAGAGTCAGCAGCTGGACCAGAATAGGTTGCGAAAACAGGCCTATGCCCAGGTATTTGCCAACCGGTATGCCGTCGGTGGTCAGGATCGGATCGCCAACGGCCGTCGGCGGTGCCGTCACCGGAATGGTATCGGTGCTGATGTATTTAATGCGATCGGCATTGTCGAGCTTGACGTTGCCGCTGAGGTCCAGGAAAGGCAGGTTCTTGCTGCCGCCGCTCAGGTAGTCCAGCTCCATCTGCCAGTTGTCGCCGTACACCGTCGTGCTGGTGCCGAGAACCCGATGGGCAACAGTGGGGTTGTTGCTCATGAAATAAAAGCGCTCGTTTTCAATGAAACTGCCGTCACCCACTACTTTTTCACCCGCCGGCAAAGCCACTTTCCAGCCCTTGTGGTGCCCGGCGCCGTTGGTGAAGTCGGGCGCGTTCGAGGTGACTCGCCGCACCGGAATGTCGGTTCCACCGGGTGTCGTATACGTGCGCTGGCTGATGGTCTGCGACAACAACGCGGTGTTGGCCACCGGAGCTTCGTCCCAGATGCCATAAGCGTAATACACCGAGCTGTCGGTGGTATCGGCGGTGGTCAACATCTTGCCGGTCACGAAATTCACCATGTAGCCGTGGTCCGGGTGCAGTGCCACACCAGGTGTCGACGTGATCGGCTGCGCCGGCGAGGTTGTCAACAGGGCGACCGCGGTACCCCCCACAAGGTCAAACTTCCACATCGTTCCATTCAGATCACCGGCATAAACCGTATCGACCGAACCGCTCCCAAGGCGGTCGACCGCAACTGGCGTGGACAAGCCGTTCGGGCTGGCGACGGTGCCGTCACCACCCGCCTTGATAGCGCTGATCAACTGGCCGGTGTTGGCGTTGATGACGTACAGGTATGCAGCGTAGTTGCCGCCACAGTTGATGTAAGTTGGGGTGGCGTGGGTACAGCCGGAATAGTCGCCCAAGCCATCGTTGAAACCATTGCCGACAATCACCGCGTCCACTCCGCCGACCGTGGCAATCGTGACCGTTCCATAGGTATAACCGAGGTTGACGTAGGCGTTGGTCGTGCCGGGATTGGCGTAGCTGAGCTTGGTGGGCGTAATTTCCCACATGGCTTTGTTCGCGACAGTGCTCTCGTTAGCCGCCGTCAGTCCGGCACTGCCGGTAATGTTCAGCGCGTACAGCCCTTTGCCGCCGGCGCCCAGGCCGCCGGCCAGTATCCGCTTGGTGCCCGACAAAATGGTCGCCACATTGATCCGCCCGTCCACGTAATAGTCGTGCACATACGGGTTTGCCGCGAGGTTTTTCATCTTGGCAAGCAGCATCGACGGTATGTAAGCCCAGCGCTCCTGGCCGCCGCCATCGGCGCCTTTGGACGCGTTGATGGCATGCAGCATGCCGTCGTTGGCGCCGACAAAAACCGTAGGGTTGATCGCATCGTCCACGAACAGCGGGCGGGAATGGATCACGTCGCCAAATGCGGACGCGCGCTGGCGCAAGGTTTTCGCGGCGATGGGAATCTCATTGCTGCGGTCGCCGCGCAGGAAATCAAGGATCGTGCTGCTGGTCAGGTAAGCCTGCTGCGCCGGCGACAGGCTGCCCCAGCGAAACGCCACATTGCTGCCGTCGTCCTTCATGGTCGCGATCAGCCGGCCGGTGTCGAAGTTTTGTGCATCGACCAGCGACCCCGCGCCGCCCGACCAGAACAAGTTGACTGCCTGACTGAAACTGCCGGTGCCGTCTATCGGGTAAGCGAGCAAGGTACCACTCCAGAACTCCCGTTCATACTGGCCGCGAAACAACACTTCGTGGCCCGACTTGAGGTTGAAGTTGGTAATGTGATCCTGAGCGACATAACCAATCGGCGCGTCACGCGGGGTAAAGGCCGTCAATGCCAGGGCCAGCTTGATCGCCACCGCCAGCGCCACCAGCACGCCCAATAGCCCAACCCAGACCGGTTTGATCGATAACCTGAACATACGAGACTCCTCTCAACAACTCAATACGCTGTAAAACGACTGGACGAACCGGGTTGCCCCGCGGGCGCTCAAGCCGCGCGCGGTAATCTGGTAGGTATTGACCTGGTTGCAACCGGAGCTGGCACTCCCACCCACCACCGCGGAGGAACCTAGCAGCCGGTTGTTGCGTGACATCTGCTGGATCAAATAACGTTGCGCGGTGTTGCCGCCCACCATGAGCGAGTTGGCATCGGCGGTGTGGGGACCACCGGGATCGGCGAGATCGATCCATGTCATCATCAATGGAGTCACCACCTGAGCAATCGGCACCAACTGCGGCGTCGTGGCCTGCGCGTAGGCGGTGAAGCCGGCGTTTTTGTAGTTGGTTCCGGCGGAAAGCCACTGTTCGGCAGCCGTAATCGCAGCCTCGGAGTTGTTCATGGCGCTGTCTTCAAACTGCAGATTGCCAGCCAGCTTGAACTGGGTGTTCGAAGTGCTGATGGCGGTGATGCCTATCATCATGATCAGCACCAGAATCAGCAGTGCAATAACCAGCGTAGCGCCCTTCTGTCTGGCGGGAAAACGAGTAGCGGCATTGGCAAACATGGTCATACCTTTCCGTTGCGTACCTGGACCACGGTGGTGAACATCTGGCGGCGAAAGCCGTCGTTCGGGACATAGTCCGGCGCGTTGCCCATTGAATACGGCGTGGAGTTGACATAACCCGGCTCGGCCGTTGTATTGCGTGCCAGCAGCCAGATGCGCACCGAGTCCACTTCGTCCCACTGGTACAAGGGGTTGGTCACGGGGCTATCCGACGAAGTGCCGCTAAGCGTGTTGAAGTACTGCATGT
>JAYWAV010000334.1:0-10048 GCA_043782015.1 Rhodoferax sp.
GTGTGCAGCGCATGTGGCTATCGTGGCTGATCGGGTCCCGGCTGACATTGACGACCACGTTGCCAGTGGGCGCGCGGTGCAGCGCTTATGGCTGACAGCTACAAAATTGGGTTTGCAACACCAACCTTCGGCAACACCCCTGGTGTTTGCGCGCTATTTGCGCGAAGGCCGGCTCTTCACGAAGCATGAGCGACTGGCCAGCGAGGCCGATGAAATCACTGCGCGACTTGGCGCGCTGCTTAAGCAAAGTGTGTCTCAAACTGTGTGGCTGGGCCGACTGGGCCATGGCATGCCGGCGACCGCACGATCAGTCCGACTTAGACTTGCTGAACTACTGATCACGCCACTGAACTGAGTGCCAGCCAGTCCGATCAATGAGCTTGGCTGTCATGCAGGCTACGGAGTCCGCCATCCATGCCGTTAAGTTCAGCGTTCGAAAATTTGGGGGCGTGTCCATTAGCTCACATTCGTGCCTTCGGCTTTGTCGCTGACAGTCCCACAATCGGCCTCATCGATTGCAGCACTCACCCGCCTAGTCCCACTGCGCTATAACTTTCTTCCAGCGTTTAGACATAGGCAACATGGGCTTCGAAGCAGTGCCTTGAGCCGGCCAGGCTGCGGCAATATTGAACCGAAAGCGCCTAAGTGCTAAAAATACCATGCACCAAGTATCTGAAAGGCCTGCCGGTAGGGCAGACTGCCATATTCAGTTAGCGATCCACCCAGTCCACGCTGCCACTGCAAGGCGGTATCTAGCTGGCCCCAATGATGTCGAAGCTCGATCCAAGCAAAGCTGCTGTGATCGACTGCATTTTGACGAACCAACATGCTCAGATCAAGTTGTTTGATAACCAGGCCCTTTTGCACGGCGTAGACCAACCATGCTCGCCTGGACACCAACTCTTGACTCGATAAATTCAACGCCAAAAAGCGTTGGGAAATTGCAGGGGCTTGAGCTAAAACTTTTTGCAGCTCGTCCCGATTCAATCCCGTACCGCTGTATTCTGACTCCACGGTTACTGACAGGTTGCTCATCAAAGTATATGTAATGCCAAACGCGGCCTGGCTGTTGCGACGTCGGTCATCTGCCGCGACGCCAGCTAAACCCGCCAAGCTGCGCATACTGCCAAATGACAATTCGCCATAGACAACAGCAGCGCTTGATGCAAGCGCGTTGACGCTGGCCCCAATCTTGGAGCCGCTCCCACGCTCGGCCAGCCAGGAAACCTGGGTGCTAAGGCTATCCGAGTGCTTGGTATTCGCCGCCATCAACATCTTATCAGTAGAATTTGTGGCACCCAAATCCAAAGCAAAACTGCCATCGCTAGAGGTATTCGCCAACTTGGGCACCAATGCCAGTGATACCTCGCCTCGGCCCCACTGTTGCCCGACGCGCAGCATCGCAGTCCCCATTCTGTTCTCACGCAGTGCTGCAGGGTCCGCAGTTGTTACCGCCCGTAGTGCCCTGTACTTAAAATAGTCAGTTGGACTAAAACCGTAGGCAGGTGCATGCCGCTGGTTGATCCGACCAAGGTCAAATGTTGTTAGGCCACCCTCCCGTTGCCAACCAACCGATGCCTCACGCACCGAATTCAAGGTCGACGCGCGCTGGATCGCCGCCGGGTGAACCGCATCGAGCCGCGAAGAAAACGCCAACCGCCATTCTTTCGAAACCACTGTGGCATAGCGGAAGTCAATCGAAAAACGTTGTGTCGCCTGAGTCGAAAGCCCATCGCCCAGGTGCAAACGCCCAAACCCAGCCTCAACTGACAGACGAATCGGCGACTGCTCACCTGTTGTAGGCGTTGGGGTAGCTTGAACCTGCAGGTCCAAAGCGTCTTCATCGGCAGCGTGCGCCAAGGAATACGCCCCTAGCCAAGCAATCGTGGACGACAACAGAGTCAACCAGGAAAGAAACTTCATCTTCTCACTCCGCTGTGAATCTAGGCAAGAAATCACGCTGAAACCAACTTGTCGGAAAACTCTTGAACGAGTAATCAGAAAATCTGACTATTGTGACGGATTGAGGATCCAGTCCATCAATGATCACCGTTTCAGTCGGCCGCTCCAACCCAAGCTGGCTTTGGTACCGTCGATAGTATGCCGTCTTCAACAGCCGACTCGACTCGGCAAAGAATCGAGCCTTGATCGGCGCACTTGTCGCCGCATCAATCCAAAGCTCAATCGAGCCGTAGGCAGCGTCTGCATTGAGGGCCGAAAGTTGCAATCTAATAGACTTACGGGACTTTCGCTCGCCATCCTGAATTGTCTCCTCAGCGCCTATCGAAGCCTGATAGTCTCGCGCAAAGTTGACCGTTACAACATCGCCATTGGAAGCCTGGCCCAACAAACGTTGCTGAGGCGAGATGCGAACTGAAGCCTTGGTTCCAGGATCATAAAACCAAAGGTCACTTCCATTTTTTAGCATAACCTTTCCTGCGTCGCGTATTGGTTGAACAAATCGAAGTACGCTGGCGAATTGCCCCCCATTCTCCAAGGTTCGCGCAAAGCTCACCAGAGTACTTGTGTCAACCAACTTTCCTTTCTCGAATTCCGACAACATAACATTCACACGAAAAGGTTGTCCAGGGTTACGAACAACATCGCTTGCCATGAGCAAGGCCTGCGCGTCAGAGGCGGAGGACACGCAGGGAGAGACCAAAGCAGCCGCCAAAAAAATTGCGACAGACATTAACTTTCTAAATGACATTGTTCTGCCCCGCTGAAGCCATTGAAATAGTGACGGTCTTATTTTATGCATGACGCAATGCCTCCACAACATTCAAACGAGCAGCGCGCCAAGCCGGCACAAGAGCAGAGACGGTGGCGATCACCGTCAACGCAACCGCAGTACTCAAAATCGTAACGAATTCCCCGGCGACGCGCAATTGAAGTGGTAGGCGCTCAGAACTACCTGGCGGCAACCAAGTCAACCCGGAACGATTAACAACCTCAGATACAAGAATTGCACACAGACTGCCAACCAGAGAGCCGACGCAACCGAGGATAAATCCCTCAATCGTGAACAATCGGCGGATACCACCTTGTCGCAATCCGATTGCACGCAATGTTCCTATTTCCACGGTGCGCTCAATAACTGCCGCATTCATAGTATTTCCGACAGTAAAGAGAACGATTCCACCAATCAAGACAAAGATGAAACCAAATATCATATCAAATAATTGAATGCTTTGTACATAAAATGGATTAAGCTCCTCGACATCACGCACGACCAGTGGTTGTCCATTCTCGGCAGAATTGACAATGGCGCGCAATCGGTCAGCGGCAATCCCCTGCCTAGATGAATCGTTCAACTGCACCATTATCGCTGTCGCCCGCGGTGCGGTGCGGCCAAAGACGAGTTGTTGAGCGTAGGCAAAGTGAATAATCACAGCAATCTCATCCAACTCTTTAAAGCCCTGATCTTCCGCTGCTATGACCGACAACGCCGTGACATTCGGTGCGCCGCGGCCACTGCTTGACAGAAGTTCAATTCGCGGCGCGCCTTTGGTAGGCCGCTGATCACTCGCCAGAGAATGATCTATTTGTGCCAGCGCAGCAATATCGTCGGGCAATGCCAAGCTCTTGATGGCTGTCGCTCCAGGCGCGGGGGCCGCAGGCACAGGACAATTCTGCACCTTCAGCTCAACGCAGAGTTGCAGGACCTTTGCGACGCCGACACCAATTATGGCGGCATCTTTTTCCGCGCCTTCAAGCTTAAAGACTGGATGGGCGATTGGAACCGCGAACTCGTTCCAAAGACGCATCCGATTGATATCGGGTGCAACATAACCCGTTCCAACAACGGTTCGAGAAATGCCGGCATCAAAATTGCCCGCTAGGCCGCTAAAACGCAACATTGGCGTAGTCACCGAAACCAGCGGCTTCAGCACCGAGTCATTTTGTATTCGACCCAGCAGTGACTGATAATCTCGTATGCCATAAGCGCTAGGGTTGCCACTGCCCAAAGTGAAAAAATCCCGATGCTGCACCTGCAAATGGCCGCCAGTGCGTACATAAGCTGTCAACATACTGTAACGGATGTTTGTCTTAAATCCTCCGAACAGCAATATGGAAGTAAGGCCAATGGCCAAAGCTAAAATCGTCGACAACGAGCGGCGGCGGTTCCGAAGCAGGTTTCGAATTGCAAGCGATACTTCACTCATGGCTACCAGTATCGGCATAAGGCAGAGTACTGCTGACGTCATCCTGTGGCTCACCTGCTTTGCGCCGAATTGATTGGATAACGCCATCCCGCAAGGTGATCAAATCGTCTGCGGACTTCAGCAGATTTCGATCATGCGACGAAAACAAGAACGAAATTCCAAACTGCTCCTGCATGCGCCTCATCAGGGCCAGGATTGCGTCCCCTGTCTTGCTGTCGAGATTGGCCGTTGGCTCATCGGCAAGTACAAGCTTGGGCTTTCGGGCAAGTGCACGAGCGATTGCGACGCGCTGCCTCTGTCCGCCTGACAACTGCCCAGGCCGATTATCAGCCCGGTCCGCCAACCCGACCGCTTCAAGCAATCTGCTCACACGCCGCCGCCGCCGCTCCACCGGCATTCCGGCAAGCACCAATGGGTACTCGACATTTTCATAGGCAGTCAACACTGGAATCAAATTGAAGTTCTGAAAAATAAAGCCGATGTTCGTCGCCCTGAAATCGGAAAGCGCATTGTCTGACAGTTTGTCGATGGCTTGCCCTGCTACGACCACTGTGCCGCGATCGGCTCGATCGATGCAGCCAACGAGGTTCAGCAAGGTCGTTTTACCGCTACCCGAAGGCCCCAATAACACCGTGAACAAACCCGGGCGTATAAGTATATCTATGCCCTGCAGAACCGGCACATTGACCAAATCCATTTGGTAGGATTTTTCCACGCCACTTAGAATTGCCACCGGTTCCTGCATGCAGCTCAGCTCCCTAATATCCGCAAAGCGGCTGTTAATTGTACAATGCGACTTCGCTCAGCACAGTGCAACAAAGCTGGCATAAGTAATCAATATGCCAGGCGAGGCTGTTGAGACCTGGTCACTCAAGAAGTTCCGGCACATAATAATGTGGCAACTTAACGGCACTGAGGATGCAGCCACTCTGCAGGCTAAAGACTCTTTCGAAGTGCAGCCACTTCCGACTGCAAGTAGAACTTCTCGCCAAGTTTAGCAAGTACTTCAAGCTCGATCAACGCTCGATTTTTATCCGCCATTTTAATATAAATCTTCGCTAGATTCAGTCGCATCTTCGCATTCGAAGGCTCCAACGCAAGTGCCTTATTAAGTATTTCTACCGCACGGCTATTTTCATTTCTCTCCATAAGTAGAATAGCCAAAGTATCCATGAATGCAGGTTGATTGGGTGAGTACCTATTGACCTTTTCTGCATACTCGACGGCCGCTGCCCTGGATAACCTCCCTGAAACCCAGGCAAGATTGTTCAGAGCCACCATATTCTCGGGCTGGATTTGCACCAAAGACAGGTAAATACTCTCTGCAGCCGGGAAATTCTCCTTGCTAATTGCAAATTCTGCTGCATACGTCATGAATTCGACGTCCTTGGGGTGGTCTCTGATCCAGTTTGTAGCGAATACATCCGCATCGATCACTTTACCTCCACCTTGCAGAATTGCATGCAGCTTAGAAGCCAAACCAGCAGTACCACCTTTCTGCAATCCAGCGCGATATGCCGCCGCCGCAGCTGCCAGATTCCTCTGCGCGCGGTTGACGTCACCCTCTAACTCGTAACCCTCCGCAACACCGAGCGGCTGACGCTGGATATTGCGGGCTACTCTGATTGCATCTTGGTATTTCTTCTCGGCCACATACAATAATACAAGCCCGCGTTGCGCCTCCATATAGTCAGGCTTCAATGCGATTGCTCGCAAGAGACTTTGCTCCGCAGCTTGGCCGTTGTTACTCACAACATAAGCTTCCGCCAATCGAACATGAGGCTGCGGAGACAACGGTTGCAAACCAATTAGCTTATTGTAGATGGCAATGGCTTGATTCCAGTCGCCGGATATCTGGTGCACCCGGCCAAGCGCATTCAGGAGCAATGGACTTTCTGGCTCCATTGTCACCGCACTCTGAGCCACAGCCAGGGCTTGCTTGTTGTCACGCTTTTGCAGTAGAAAATTAATAAAGAATAAACGCGGCGCGATCTCTTTGGGATCGACTTCTATCGCCTTCGCCAAGAGTGTCGCGACTTCTTCTTTGCTGCCACCCGTTGCAGCCTTCAATTGAGCAAGCCCGTGCAGTGCCGGTCCATCCTTAGGATTTGCTGCGAGAATCTTGTCGAAACGTTTGACTGCGTCATTCGGCCTGTTTTCAGCCAAGTCGAGCTCGACCAAGGCTGATACTGCCGCTAGATAATTAGGGGCTACTGTCAGTGCACGTTCAAAACTTTCTCGCGCTACAGGTATATTTTTTCTTGCTAATTGAACGCGGCCCAACAAGGTCGCAGCCAAAGGATTTTCAGGCTGTTTTGCTTCAAGTTTCTCAATTGCCACCAGGGCCTTATCGAAATTCCTTTGTTTAAGGTATATATTGATCAGCGCCAAGTCGGCAGTGTTTCCATTATCGGAAGCAGCGATTGCCCCCAATTCATTTAGGCCTTCGGCCACTTTGCCACCCGCCAGACGCGTCACAGCCAGTGCAACGCGTCTGCCGGCATCGTCGGAGCCGAGTTTTAGTGCCTTGGTGAAATAATCCTCGGCTTTGGCAAAATCTCCATTTTGAAAAAGTACTTCGCCAGCAAGTGAGTACATTGCGGAATCGGGGGCTTCTGTACCCCATGCCGCAGCCAAAGCCGAAAGGGCCTTCGCAGGCTGACCGGACCGCAGATAAGTTGTTACAAGCCAACGTCGTGCCATTGTAGAATCAGGCCCGACCTGCGTCGCTCGAATCAGATAAATCTCCGCTTGGCTAAAGGCCCCAAGCTGCAACTCCACGGCACCCGCCAAAGACAGAGCGCGGATGTTCTTGGGGGTCTGACGGATGAGTTGACGAGATAGCTCCCTGGCCAACTTATAATCTCTTTTATGATAAGCAAGTTGTGCCTCAAAATAATTTGCAAGCGAACTTTGCGCTGCGAACTTCTTTAGTTGTGCAAGTTGCAGTGCCGCCTCGTCATACTTACCCTGCTGAATTAGCACGGCCATAATGGCGGCATGACCGTCACTGAATTCCGGGTCCGACTCCACTGACTTTTTATAGGCCATCAGGGCGTCGTTGGGCTTGCTCATCGCGTACAAAAGGATATCACCCTTCAGCTTCCAAGCGTTTGAATTTCCAGACTCCCTTTGGATCACGCTGTCAGACAGGGACAGCGCATCGTTGAAATTGCGCTCGGTGAGCTTTTTCCGAGCACTCAGCAAAAGTGCGGGCGCATAGTTTGGGTAGGCAGCCAGAGCGGCAATTCTTGCAGCTTCGGCTAATTCAGGCTTGCTCAGCACGGTGTAGGCTACTGCCAGTGATGTTTGCAAGTCCGCTTCGGCGGCCGGTTTATCCAAATGACGATCACTGAACTCGTCTACCAGCTTCTTAGGCTGGTCCAAATTAAGCATGGCGCGCGCCAATTCGGGGACAACCACATCGGCGGCGAACTTGCCGGCGTGCGCCTTACGAAGTTCAACTTCTGCGGCAACCGCGTTGCCACCTTTTAGAAGAATTGTTCCCAGCAAGTAACGCGCCTCAACGGCGTCTGGGTTCTTCTGCAAGGCCGCCTTCAAAGACACAATAGCGGATCTGTCATCGTGCTTCTCCAACTGCGACTTTGCATTGCCAACTAAATCATGCTCTGATTCTTCACCGCAGCCAGGGGCTGCCAGCACAGTGACAAGCGATATCGCAGCTAATACGAGACGCTCAATCAAAACTGATCTCATTGCAAAACCTTCTTTCCGTGTCCATTGGGGATAGTCAGCTAGCGCGGCAGCTCAAGTTAGATTTGCCGACTCAGTTCGCATGGATGCACTGTGTTTGCCAGGACGCGAGAGGTACTGGCGATGTCAGGGGCCACAACGATGACATCAGTGGCTTCGCAAACGTCGCGCAGGTCTGGGCCGTACCATCCTGGGAATTCAACGCCCATGACCAACATGGCCAATTCGCCAGCTGATTGGAAACGTGCCTCAGCCGCAGCGAACGCGACCGCTCCAAAGACCCGCCAACGCCTGGCTTCTGGGACTTGGGCGGCGAAAATACACTGGTTAACCCTAGCATTTAGGCGTATCAGGTGCGTGTCGCGAAAGCCGTTCGTCGGCAGGCTGAGGCACGTTTCCAATCAGGAGACGCCAACGCCTGCACCTTGAGAATTTTAGCAGTACGCCCTGCCGCACTCGGGACCGATCTACGGCCGACAAGACCGTGCGTGCAGTACAGCACATTGACCGACCGTGTGACGCCTTGATTTCACCTAAGGCTTCGCTGCTGACGGCGCCAGGGTTGGCTCGCGGTTCAGCTGCAGCAATCCTCCGTGCCTACTGGTAAGCGCAGTCTCGTGGCTTAGGGCTCGCATTGAGGCAAGGCAGGGCCCAGGCGTTCTGCGGCGCCATGACCTTGGAGACACGCGGCGACCACTCGGCAGCCCCCGTATCGCCCCTGCCACCCAGGCAGCTGGTACGCCCACATTCCAGACCGCACTGGTGTCGAAATTTCTTACACATTTGAGGCGGCTGCTTTGCCCGACCCATCGATGGCAACTTAAGTCTTTGATTTTTAAGTACTTATTTCTTCTGGCACGGTGCGTGCTTAGTGTCTGGTGAGGGCAACGCATGACTTGCCCGACCACTAAGTTCTCAACACAGGAGTTCCCCATGAAGTTGAAAGTTTTGGCAGTCGCTCTGGCGGCCATCGGTACAGTGGGTTCGGCCCAGGCTGGCGCTGTCGCCCAATCAGTCTTGCAGATCACAAACTTCAAGTTTTTCGATGCAACCGCCAACACGCAACTTGCGGTTGGCGACTTTGATGTTCTTAACATCGTCGATACCTTTAACCTGAACCCGACGCTGACCCCTGGCGGAGCAAATCCATTGTCGGGCGTTTCTTTTGGCGGTGCGCCGTTGCCACTGACCGTCGTGTGCGTTCCTGCCTTGTGCCCTGCTGCGGTAAATCCACTTTTGCCGTTCGCCAACGCGGCTTTTCCCGCAAGCGTTGATGGGGCGCTTGGCGCAAGCGAGCTGACCCAGAATCCGCTGCTGGGTCTGCCGGGCGGTGCCAGTGGCACGATTGCCAGGACAGCTTCCTTGGCGGAGCGTATCACCACTGGCGCCGGCAACACCACATCGGCCCTCACTCTGGGTTCAACCTTCAGCTTCAGCACAACTCACGACACCAGCGTGCGTGTTGATTTCAATGCTGCGTTGCATTTGTTGGCGGATGCCGACTCGTTGTTCAATGCAACCGCCGGTTCGGGCTGGAGCATCGGCATTATCGACCGTTCGACTGGGTTGAAGGTTTTCGACTGGGCACCGAATGGACAGGCAGGTGGGATTTCTGTCGGCGGTACTGAAATTTCGGATGGATGCGCACTGACCAACTCAATCACCACGTTCGGTCCGGGCGGACATGCAGTGAGCGACTGCGCGCCCAGCAGCTTCTTCTCGGCGACGACGCCTATCCTGCTGGCTTCCAAGACCTACGATCTTTCACTCAGCCACCAGACCCAAGCCAACGTGCTGGTTCTGCGAGCAGTGCCGGAACCCACGAGCATCTTGCTGGCGGGTATGGCGCTGATCGGCTTGGGGTTGGCGAGCCGCCGCAAGTCAGCTACGGCCCAATAAGCCTTAGCTTCTGATTCGTGCGCTGACCGGCGCACCAGTGCTGAGTCCGAAATCGGCGCCTTGATCGTAAGATCAAGGCGTTTTTTATTTCTTCTTGGATTTCAAGAGCTGCTCGAAGCTACCGGAATACCATGGCAGGGCTGCACGATTCACTGTGGCAAGGGTGACTATCGGATTGCCAGCCGGTGCATCAGGTCGTACAGCGTGGGCCGGCTGACGCCCAGCAGCTCGGCTGCCTTGACGATGTTGCGGTCGGTGCGGGCCAGGGC
>JAYWAV010000335.1:0-3628 GCA_043782015.1 Rhodoferax sp.
ACGACGGCCAGGCATTGGCCTGGTAGGACCTCCCATGCTGCTGACACAAGACCAGGAAATGATCCGCGACGCGGTGCGCGATTTTGCGCAGGCCGAGCTGTGGCCCAACGCCGCGAAGTGGGACAAAGAGCACTACTTTCCCAAAGAGGCACACAAGGGCCTAGCCGCGCTGGGCGCTTATGGCATTTGCGTGCCCGAAGAATTGGGCGGCGCGAATCTGGATTACGTGACACTGGCCTTGGTGCTGGAAGAAATCGCCGCGGGTGATGGCGGCACCAGCACGGTGATCAGTGTGACCAACTGTCCGGTCAATGCGATCCTGATGAAGTTCGGCAACGCCGCGCATAAGAAACAGTGGCTGATGCCGCTGGCGCAAGGCGAGATGCTGGGCGCGTTTTGCCTGACCGAGCCACATGTGGGCAGCGATGCATCGTCATTGCGAACAACGGCAGTCAAAGAAGGTGATGAATACGTCATCAACGGCGTCAAGCAATTCATTACCAGCGGCAAGAACGGCGATGTCGCCATCGTGATCGCCGTCACCGACAAGGGCGCAGGCAAGAAGGGCATGAGCGCGTTTCTGGTACCTACCAATGCGCCCGGCTACTTGGTGGCACGTCTGGAAGACAAGCTGGGCCAGCATTCCAGCGACACCGCGCAGATCAACTTCGACAACTGCCGCATCCCTGCCGAGAACCTGATCGGCAAGGAAGGCGAGGGCTATGGCATCGCACTCGGTGGGCTCGAAGGCGGGCGCATCGGCATCGCCGCGCAAAGCGTGGGCATGGCACGCAGCGCGCTCGATGTGGCAATCGCCTACGCCAAAGACCGTCAGAGCTTTGGCCAACCCATCTTCAACCACCAGGCCGTGGGCTTTCGCCTCGCCGAATGCGCCACGCAGATCGAAGCCGCGCGCCAGTTGATCTGGCACGCCGCAGCCCTGCGCGACGCAGGCCGCCCCTGCCTCAAAGAAGCGGCAATGGCCAAGCTGTTTGCCAGCGAGATGGCCGAGAAAGTCTGCAGCGCCGCCATCCAGACGCTGGGCGGCTATGGCTATGTCAACGACTTCCCGGTGGAGCGCATCTACCGCGATGTGCGTGTGTGCCAGATTTACGAAGGCACCTCCGACGTGCAAAAGATCATCATCCAGCGCGCGCTGTGATTGCATGTGCGCCAGACCGCGCCTGCCCTTGCGGCAGGCTGGATGCCAAACGTAGGCCCTTGGCTTATGCGCAATGCTGCGGGCAATGGCTGGAGAGTGATACGCCCGCTCCCGACGCGACAAGCCTGATGCGCAGCCGCTACAGCGCGTTTGTGCTGGAGCGTCGCGGCTACTTATTGCAAACCTGGCATGCCAGCCAGCGGCCCGCGTCGCTGGAGTTTGGCCCCGGAGTTAAATGGCTGGGGCTGGAAGTGCGCAGCCACCGCGTGCTGGACGCTACCCATGCCGAGGTTGAATTCATCGCCCGGCAAAAGCTTGCCGGTGGACCTGCTGTGCGCTTGCACGAGCGCAGCCGGTTTGTGCTGGAGCAGGGACGTTGGGTGTATGCGGACGGTGTTCAACCCTGAACGCGCCTGAAGGTGCGGCCCAGTCCCATTGCCGCCTTCAGTTTTTTACGTTTCTCCGCAATCGCGTCGAAGGTGGGTGATTCCCACTTGTTGGTGTGCGGATTCAGGAAATTCAGGTAGCCGCCGGGGTTGACGCCAAAAGATTTCAGGGTCGCCATCTTCTTGGTGGTACCTACCGGGTGGGGTCGGTTCAAAAAGTCATTGCGCCGACCCTCTTGCTCCCCGGGTGTGAAATAGCTGGGCAAAACAAAGTTGGACAGCTCCACACCATCGATCTGGTAGGTTTCGACTTGTACGGCGTCACACATCTCGAAAAGGTGAAACACCGTACGGCCCCGCTGCACGGGATGCGGGCCTTGCACCAGCATATTGGCCATCGGGTCGCCCACCAGTTCCAGCGCTTCATGGGACAAGGCCACCGTCCACGGATCTTTCACCTTCTTGCACATGCCCAGGTACACGTAGCCTGCCGGGATGTCACGAAAATTGGTGTCGTGCCAGCCTTCAGCTCCGATTTTGTCCACGCCGTCCACCACGTACACGACAGCGTCACCGCGCATGTCAGACATGGATTGTTTGTTGATCCGGTGGCCTACTGCACCTTCCAGTCGCACCGTCGCACCAAAGCTCCAGTAGGGAGTGAAGTCTTCGGTGATCTGACGGTTGAGCGCGCGGACCACCCGCTGCATTTCCTCATCAGAAATTTCTTTGGACCGATTGATCAGCGAAATAATCATGCCTGCTCCTGTTTGGGTATGGGGTTCAAGATGAGCGGCATTGTGTGGGGTTTATGGGGGTTTGTGCAAGGGCTGGGGCGTTGATACGATAGCGACAGCGCATTTGATAGAAATCAGGAGGAAATGCCATGGGAATGTTCAATCAACCGGTGCGCGGCCTGTATTGCCTGCGCTGCAGCAGCCGCAAAGTCGTGCGTGGATCACTGGGCGAAGCGGCCCGCTTCTACCCGCTACGCGGCATCGTCCGGGCCCTGATGGGCAAACCGGTTTTCTTCACAGAATCTGAATCCCACGCCTGCCTGGATTGTGGCCTGACCTGGAACGAGGTCGACCCGGCGGCGTTGCGGCGCAATCTGCGCGACTATGGCATTTCGCCGCACAGCACGGGGGTGATGCAGGTTGTTAATGGGGTGTCGGATTAGATGCGCGGTTCCGCTTTGCAGCGAAAGACGGCGTGTCGCAATATCCCCCGAATGGGGGATGGCGCCGGGGCTGCAGTTCGACCAGAATTGGTTCAGTTCCGTTGATGACCTGGGATACAAATTGCGCAAATTGTTCATCTCATTTTTTACGTCCGCAGCCATGTTGTTGGCCAACTCCGCATGGTCACAGGTTGTTGTGAAGACCCCAATCCCCGCCGATCATCCGCTTGTAGGTAGCTGGCGCATCGACATTCCCGGTACGAGTTGCCATGAGATCTACAGTCTTCGGGCCGATGGATCCATGCGCGTTACCAGTGGTTCACAGCAAGCGGAGTCCGAATTTGAGCTCTCAGTACGGCCAAGTCCCAAAGGGTTTTACAAGTGGGTTGACAAGATCGTCAAAGATAACGGCAAGCCCGATTGCATGGGAGAAATCATGGAGGTCGGCCATGTGGCGACCAACTATATTCGTCTCCATCCTTCTGGCACTAAATTCCTGATGTGCGAAGCCGAGGACATTAACACCTGCATTGGTCCTTTTGTGCGTGAAGAGAGCGTCTGAGCGGTCTCGTTTTCAATAGGATTGAATAGTTGCAGCCAGGCAACGGAAGCGGTCTTTTTTTGGGTTGGGTCAATCGCGCTACAGCTGGCTCGCGAAACCCGTTTACGATTTCGCTGGAGCGCATTCAACCCCCGGAGGTTCCCATGGTCGTTTCTAATGAAGACAGGCTCTTCACAGGCTCAATTCCGCAGCTGTACGACGACTACATGGTTCCGTTGATCTTTGAGCCCTATGCTGCTGACATTGCCTCCCGCGTCGCGATGTTCCAGCCGTGGAGCGTGCTGGAAATTGCAGCTGGTACTGGTGTCGTGACCAGGTATCTCGCAAATGCCCTGGCA
>JAYWAV010000336.1:0-10041 GCA_043782015.1 Rhodoferax sp.
TGGCTTTGGTGGCGGGAGCAACGGGTCTCGTGGGCCGCGAGGTCCTGGCGGCTCTTCTAGCCGATAAGCGCTACACCTCCGTGCACATCGTGGGGCGGCGCAAGTTGCCCCACCAGCACCCCAAACTGACGCAGCAGGTCGTCAATTTCTCAGCCATGGGCAAATTGCCCCGGGTCGATGATGTGTTCATTGCCTTGGGCACGACCATCAAAACAGCCGGCAGCAAGCAGGCGTTCCGCGCTGTGGACTATGAGGCTGTTATGGCTGTAGCGCTTGCTGCACATGCGCAAGGCGCTACCAAATTGGGAGTAGTCAGCGCCATGGGTGCCGATGCTTCCTCCAGCATTTTTTATAACCGGGTCAAAGGCGAAATGGAAGCTGGCCTGGAAACCACCGGCTACGACAGCCTGGTGATCGCCCGCCCATCAATGCTGGCGGGCAATCGCGAGGCACTGGAACAAGCCCCGCGCAGCGGTGAACGTATCGCCCTCGTGGCCACCCGCTGGCTCAAGGCCGTCATCCCGGCAAACTACCAGTCCATCCAGGCGCGTGATGTGGCCTATGCACTGGTCAACACCGTGGCAGACGCACCACCCGGTGTGTTTCGCATGTTGTCGGGCGAGATGCAAGGCGCATCTGATCGGGCCTAACCCCGAACGAAAAGCGTAATCAACGGATCGGCCCCAACCTGTCGGCTCCAATGCCCGTGAATGGCGGGATCAAACGTTGCGCCTTCTGGCAATAAATCGGCCGAGTAAAAGTGCTCGCCCGCTTTGAAAATGCGGGACACATCGCCCTGGATACCAATCTCCATTTGTCCACCCAGAATGAAGCACCACTGTGCGTGGCCCGAGCAATGGAACTGGCTGCGAAACCCGACCGGACTGGTGCGCAATTGGTAGCCGCTGGACGCAAATACCTCCGAAAGCATGGATTGCGGCGTACCTTCGGTCAGCGCGACTTCTTCCTCGCGAAACTTTGCGCGGCCATCCGCATCCGTGAACAAGACAGTTTTGGTAAATGTGGTCATAGGCAGAAGCTTACTACCGGCGCTCACCTGCGGCACAATGGCACGCATGCGACTACTACACACCATGCTGCGCGTCGGCAACCTTCAACGCTCGATCGATTTCTACACCCAGGTGCTGGGCATGCAACTGCTGCGCACCTCGGAAAACCCCGAATACAAATACACGCTGGCCTTCATCGGCTACGGCAAAAATCCGGAGCATGCCGAGATTGAGCTCACCTACAACTGGGGTGTGGAAAGCTATGAACTCGGAACGGCCTATGGCCATATTGCCCTGGGTGTCGCGGATGCCTATGCGGCTTGCGAGAAGATCAAGACGGCGGGCGGCAACGTGACGCGAGAAGCGGGGGCCGTCAAAGGCGGCAGTACCGTAATCGCTTTTGTGACCGATCCCGACGGCTACAAGATCGAGCTGATCCAGCGCACGGAGGTGTAAACCTTGGCGCTGCGCAAACTGCCTGCCCGCTACGCCACAGTGGTCATGCCGTTGCTGCTGTCTATCCTGATGACCTGCATCATTTCCTTTGTCAGCACGGTGCTGGGTGTCGGTCTGGTGCCGGGGTTATTGCAGAAATGGCTGGGAGCCTGGCTGGTTTCGTGGATCGTGGCGTTTCCTACGGTGATGTTTGTTCTGCCTCTTGTTCGCAAGGCTACTGCGGCGTTGGTTGAGAGTCCCTGACGGGTAGTCATTTATCTCGCCCGCTGACGGCGCGGGATCAGGTGGGTTGGGTGCTCTTTTCCGGGAGGTCAAGGAGGAGCGCCCTCACGGCGCGGGGGACACGTACGGAAAAGAGTACCCGACACGCATGATCCAGAGGGGGAGTCAACGCCCTCAAGAAGAAACTACTTCTTCAAAGACTGCGTATCAAGCGCCAGTTGAGTAATCCAAGCCCAATCACCCTTAACCATAGCATCCGCAGGAACAATCCAAGAGCCCCCGACGCACACGACGTTGGGCAGAGCCAAAAATTCCGGCGCATTCTGCAAAGTGACTCCGCCAGTAGGACAAAACTGCACGTCAAAGAACGGGCCACTCCAGGCCTTCAGCAGTGCCGGGCCACCCGCTTGCATCGCGGGGAAAAACTTCAATTGCGTGAAGCCGTCTTCCTGCGCCATCATGATTTCGCTGCCGGTTGCCACGCCGGGCAACAGCGCCAGACCTACATCGCGGCAGGCTTGGCCGACTGCGCTGGTGTAGCCGGGGCTCACCGCAAAGCGGGCACCCGCGTTGGCCGCGGCTTGTGCGTCGGCTTTGCTGCGGATCGTGCCTGCGCCGACTACGGCTTCGGGTACGGCCTTGGCGATGGCTTCAATGCAGGCCAGCGCCTGTGGTGTACGCAGTGTCACTTCCAGCATACGAACACCGCCAGCCACAAGGGCTTTCGCCATCGGCACGGCGTGGGCCACATCGTTCAGCACGATCACCGGAATCACGGGGGCGTCCTGCATCACTTGCAGGGCGGTCAATTTAGTAATCGTTACAGCCATGTGCAGGCTCCTTCTTCAGGGGCCAGCGCATTGCGGCGGAAATTGGCGAACAGTTCGCGTCCCATGCCGATGCCATTGGCGGCACGCAATGCTTCGGGCATGGTGGCCAGCGGCCTTGCATCCCATTCGGCAGCATCGACCAGCACTTGCAGCGTCTCGGCATTCGCGTCCAGTCGGATGACGTCGCCATCGCGCACCTTCGCCAGCGGCCCACCGGCTGCAGCTTCGGGAGACACGTGGATGGCCGCTGGCACTTTGCCCGACGCACCGCTCATGCGGCCATCGGTCACCAGCGCCACTTTGAATCCCTTGCCCTGCAGCACAGCCAACGGCGGTGTGAGCTTGTGCAGTTCCGGCATGCCGTTGGCCTGCGGGCCCTGCCAGCGCACGACGCAAATCACGTCATGGTTCAGCTCATTGGCCTGGAAGGCGTTGTGCAGCTCTTCCTGCGAATCGAACACGCGGCATGGCGCTTCGATGATGTGGCGGTCATCCGGCACTGCAGAAATCTTGATCACGCTGCGACCCAAATTTCCTTGCAGCAGCTTCAAGCCGCCGCTGACGCTGAACGGATTGGCCGCGGGGCGTACTACGGTGTCGTCCTTGCTGGCACCGGGTTCAGCCCATTGCAAAGTGCCATCGGCGCGTGCGCTGGGGATCGCTGTGTATTCGCGGATGCCGCCATTGCGCGTGGTCAGCACATCGGCGTGCATAAAGCCTGCGTCCAGCAACTCGCGGATCACAAAGCCTGGGCCGCCTGCGGCCTGGAACTGGTTCACATCGGCGCTGCCATTGGGGTACACGCGCGTCAGCAGCGGCACCACATCGGACAATGCAGAGAAATCATTCCAGTCGATCAAGATGCCGGCAGCGCGGGCCACCGCCACCCAGTGGATCAGATGGTTGGTCGAGCCCCCCGTCGCGAGCAAAGCCACCATCGCGTTGACAATGCAGCGCTCGTCCACCACCTGACCAATGGGCGCGAAACGTTTGGACTTGGTGATACCCAACACGGTACGTACGGCTTCGCGCGTCAACTCCTGGCGCACATCTTCGGCTGGGTTGATGAACGCCGTGCCCGGCACATGCAGGCCCATGGCTTCGAGCAGCATCTGGTTGCTGTTCGCCGTGCCGTAAAAGGTGCAGGTGCCCTGGCCATGGTACGCGGCAGATTCGGCAGCTAGCAATTCGGGACGGCCCACCAATCCTTGTGCAGCCTTCTCGCGGATCTTGCCCTTTTCGTTGTTCGACAAGCCCGAGGTCATCGGCCCGGCCGGCACAAACACCGTGGGCAAATGACCAAAGTGCAGCGCGCCAATCAACAGCCCGGGCACGATCTTGTCGCACACGCCCAGCATCAGCGCGCAGTCAAACACATCGTGGCTCAGGGAGACCGCAGTCGCCATCGCAATTGCATCGCGCGAGAACAGGCTCAACTCCATACCTGCCGTGCCTTGGGTTACGCCGTCACACATTGCAGGCACGCCGCCCGCGACTTGCGCGGTCGCACCGTGCTTGCGGGCTTCCACCTTGATCAGGTCGGGGTAATACTGCAGCGGCGCGTGGGCCGAGAGAAGGTCGTTGTAGGCGTTGACAATGCCAATGTTCGCGCCCTTCTCAGCGACGATTTTGAGCTTGTCCAGCCCCCTGGACACACCGGTTACGCGCGCCTTGTCGTTGTCCGGCATTGCGGCAAACGCGTGCGCCACATTGGCGCAACCCAGACGGTCGGCGCCAGGCTTGCGGTTGGCAGCCGCGTCCAGTTGCGCGAGGTAGGCGCCGCGCGTGGTCGCACTGCGCTCCACAATGCGCAGCGTGACGGCGGCGACGGCTGGGTGAATGGCAGGAGTGGTTGTGGAATGGGGCATGTAGCTGGTCGTCCGTTTCTGTAACAAAGTTACGTGTTCTATGGTAACTTGGAAACGCGGTGCTGTGAATGTCCCAAGTTACCAGTGGGGTACGAACGCCGCTCGCGCAGCGGCGTGCGTCAGCGCACCGACCCTGCTCGCGGTCACCCCTAAGGTACCCCCTAAGAACCCCAAGGAGTACTTTATGAACGCAGGATTTGGACGCACGCTGGTGTTGGCCGCTCTGGCCATCACCGTACAGGCATCGGCCCAGGTGACTTTGTACGAAAACGAAAATTTCCAGGGCCGATCCGTCACCACAGAACGTTCCGTCGGCGATCTGGACCGCAGTGGCTTCAATAACCGCGCCTCGTCGCTGGTGGTGCAAGGCGAGCGTTGGGAAGTTTGCGATGAAGGCCGCTTTGGCGGCCGTTGCGTCGTCCTGCGGCCGGGCCAGTACCCGTCATTGAATTCGATGCGACTGAACAATGCTATTGCTTCGGTGCGCGAGGTGGAGCGCAACTTGCGCATTGACGACGACCGGTATGCGGACGCTCCCGCCAGCTCACAAGCCATTTTTTATGAACGCGCCGGCTTTGAAGGCCGATCTCTGACCGTGGCCGATCCACTGGACGACTTCCGGCGCTCTGGCTTTAACGACCGTGCCTCTTCCGTCATGGTGGTCGGCGAACTCTGGGAGTTGTGCGACTCGGTGGCCTTTGGCGGGCGCTGCGTTGTTTTGCGGCCTGGACGCTACCCGACACTTTCGTCCATGGGACTGGGTGACCGGGTTTCATCGGCACGTGGCTTGGGACGCGAGGTGCGCAATGACGACCCACGGCCTGCACCGATTGCCGCCCAGATCGTTCTCTATGAGAACGAGAGCTTTGGTGGTCGCTCTTTGACGGCCAGTAACCCCATCGACAATTTCAGGAACACAGGCTTCAACGACCGTGCTTCGTCTGCCGTAGTGCTGGGCGATCGCTGGGAGGTTTGCCTGGATTCGGAATTCCGCGGGCGCTGCGTTGTTTTGCGGCCAGGGCGCTACCCGACCCTTACCGCCATGGGCATGAATGACCGCATTTCGTCAGTGCGCGCCGTGGCGCGAGATGCGCAAATTGGTGATGATCGCTACGCCCCCGCGCCCATTGCGGTGTACGACAACCGCCGCCGTGACCAGGAGCGTCTGTATGAAGTGCGCATTGCCTCCGCACGCGCAGTGGTCGGCCCGGCAGAACGTCGCTGCTGGATGGAGCCTGAGCAAGTGGCACGGACCCGAGGTGACCCCAATGTGGGCGGCGCACTGGCCGGTGCCTTGATTGGCGGCATTCTGGGGCACCAGGTGGGCGGCGGAACCGGCAAGGACATTGCGACGGTTGGCGGCGTCCTCGCGGGAGCTTATGTCGGCTCCAACGTGGGGCGCGATGGACACTCCAGCACAGAAAATGTGGAACGCTGCAGTACCGCGGCCAGCCAGGTACCGCCCGCTTACTGGGATGTTGACTACACCTTCCGCGGAGAACAACACCACATCCAGATGACGACCCGCCCCGGCCCCACTTTGATGGTCAATGAACAGGGCGAGCCGCGCGTTTAAGGGAGCCTGGGAAGCAGTGCGAATTGTGGCGACTCGCGCAGGTACTTACTGGCCCGCGCGAGGTCTTCCACCGTATCAATGTCGATCACGCAGCCCGCATCATTCACTACCATTTTGATAGCTTCTCGCGCAGCTGCTATAGGCGCTGCGCCCTGATTTCCGTCCAAACCTGCGAGGGCATCGCCACACGAAGCATTGAAGCGCACTGGGTGGCCGCGCTGGCCGCCAAACACTGGCACCAGCACCTCGCCCGCCATTGCAATGCGCGCTATTTCAACCAGGGTTTGCGGTCGGATTAGTGGCAGGTCGGCAGGTAACACCATCCAGCCCGGGGCGTTGCGCGTGGCCTGTACGGCGGCGGCAATGCTGTCGCCCATGCCCGGATGGTCCGCATCTTCCAGGTGCCAGTCCAGCCCACTGGCGCGCACGGCATCCAGCGTGCGCTGCAGGACGGTCTGGCCGCCCAGATCGGCCTGGAGTTTGTGAGTGGTGCCACCGGAGGCCAGAAAGCGCTCGCCGCGGCCTGATGCCAGAACGAGCACGACGGGCAGTAGCGCGGCCTCCTCTCTGGAAACCAAGCTACCTTCAGTCAACCGCACAGGAGGAGGTTTGTACATTGGCCACGACAGTGTCTTGCGCAGCATTCTTGACCTGCACGATTTCGGCCACGATGGACACCGCAATTTCGGCAGGAGTGCGGGCTCCCAGGCGCAGACCCACCGGGCCGTGCAGGCGCGCAAGCTGTGCATCCGTCAAATCAAAATGTTCTGCCAGCCGGGCTTTGCGTGCCTCCTGGTTGCGGCGCGAACCCAACGCGCCGACATAAAACGCATCGCTGCCCAACGCTTCAATCAAGGCCATGTCGTCCAGCTTGGGGTCGTGCGTCAGCGCGACGATCGCGGTGTGGGCGTCGGGATGCAATTCGCGCACCACGTCGTCCGGCATTCCCTCCACCCGGCGTACCCCGGGTGTGCGGTGCGCGCCTAAGGTAAGCGCATACTCCTCACGTGGGTCGCACACCAGCACCTCAAAATCCAGCGCGGTGGCCATCGCAGCCACCACCTGCGACAACTGTCCTGCGCCAATCAGCAGCAGGCGCCAGCGTGGACCGAACAGCGAGGTCAAAGTGGTGCCATCGAATTGCATGGACTGCGATCGCACTGCATCGCTCAGCGTGACTTCGCCGGTGGCCAGCGTCAACGTGCGCGCAATCAGTTGGTGCTTGGCCGTGCGGGCCAGAACAGTTTCAATCCACGCGGTGTCGTGCAAAGGCTCCTGCACCAGCCGCAGCGTGCCGCCGCAGGGCAGGCCAAAGCGCGCCGCCTCTTCCTTGCTGACACCGTAGGCCAGCATCGCAGGCTTGGTAGGCGCTTGTGGGGCATGGCTTTGTAGCGCCTCTTTGGTGCGGGCGATCAGGTCGTCTTCGACACAACCACCCGACACCGAACCGCTGACCACACCGTCGTCACGCACGGCCAGCAGAGCTCCTGGGGGGCGCGGGGCGCTGCCCCAGGTCTCTACCACTGTGACCAATGTGACGGCATGGCCAGCCTGTTTCCAGGCTAGCGCGTCACCCAATACCCGCAGGTCCAGACTTTCCATGCGTGGACTGTAAACCCGATCTGTGATCGTGTCTCAACGAGTGGTCAAGCCGCCGCAATCGCTTCTGCGCTGAGCGGCAATTTACGCACGCGCTTGCCGGTCGCAGCGAACACGGCATTGGCGATCGCAGGCACGACCAGCGCCGTAGCGGGCTCGCCGATGCCGCCGGGCTTCTCGGTACTTTGCACCAGCACGATGTCCAGCTTGGGCGCCTCGAACATGCGCACGACGGGAAAGTTGTTGAAGTTGGTCTGCTGCACGCGTCCTTTGGCCAACGTGATTTCCTGCATCAACCCGGCACCCATGCCAAAGACGACGGCAGACTGGATTTGCGCTTCCACCGTATCGGGGTTGATCATGTGGCCCACATCGGCTGCGACCGTCACCTTGTGCACCGTGACCTCGCCGTTCTTGACCGACACCTCGGCCACTTCGGCCAGATACGAGTCATAGCCTTCCATCAGCGCGATACCGTGGAAGTGTCCCGCTGCCAACGGCTTGCCCCAACCGGCTTTCTCGGCAGCAAGTTTGAGCACATTGGCAAAGCGCGGCTTGTTGCGTAAGAGTGCCATGCGGTACTGGTACGGGTCTTTGCCCGCCGCGACCGCCATCTCGTCCATGAAGCTTTCATTGGCGAAGGCGTTCATGTTGTGACTCACCGCACGCCAGTAGCCCACGCGCATGCCGGTGTCGGTGATGTAGAGCTGGTGCTCGGTGTTGGGGATCTCGTAGCCCGCTACCGCCGCCTCGCCCATGAACGGGTCGTAGGTTTCCTTGGGCAAGCCAAACGCGCGCTGCGTGATCGATTGCGACGCGACCTTGAACTGCAGCGCCACCGGCATACCCTGTGCGTTCAGCCCCGCCTGCAATTGGTTGACGCCCATGGGGCGGTAGAAGTCGTGCGTCATGTCGTCTTCGCGCGACCAGACCAGTTTGACCGGTTGGCTGATGGCCTTGGAGATTTGCGCCGCCTGGATGATGAAGTCCACTTCCAGGCGCCGGCCAAAGCCGCCGCCCAGGAACGTGGTCTCTACCGTCACGTCTTCGGGCTTCAGGCCCAGTGCCGCCGCCACGCCGCCTTGTGCGCCCTGCTGAAACTGGGTTGAGCCAATTACGCGCACTTTGCCATCCTTGTAGCTGGCCGTGAAGTTCATCGGCTCCAGCGGTGCGTGCGCCTGCATGGGGCTGATGTATTCGGCTTTGACGATCTTCGCCGCGCTTGCCATCGCGCCCGATGCGTTGCCGACCGGTGTACCAATGGGAATCGCCTTGACAGTGGTGATTGCGCCGCGCGTAGCGGTCAACACGGTGTTGTGGTCCAGCGCCGCACCGGGGCCTTCGTTCCAGCGCACATTGAGCAGCTTGCGCGCCTTCTGTGCCTGCCAGTAGCTTTTAGCCACTACGGCCACACCATCGGGAATCTGCACGACATCGACGACGCCGGGCACAGCCTTGGCGGCAGCCGCATCAAAGCCCGCGACCGTGCCACCGATCACAGGACACTGCTCCAGGCTGGCGTACAGCATGCCGGGCAGCTTCACGTCGATACCATATTGCACGCTGCCGTTGACCTTGCCAGGGGTATCGAGCCGCTTGGTGCGCTTACCGACGACGGTGAAATCTTTCGGGTCTTTAAGCGCCACTTTTTCCGGCACGGGCAGCTTGGCAGCCGCTTCGGCCAAATGGCCGTAGGTGGCTCGTCTGCCGCCAGGGCCTGTGACATAACCGCCCTTGGCTTTCAGCGATGCGCGGTCCACTTTCCATTCATTGGCCGCCGCAGTGATCAGCATTTCGCGCACCTGCGCGCCCGCCACGCGCAATTTCTCCCAGCCATCGCGCACCGAGGTGGAGCCACCGGTGATTTGCGCACCGAGCAGCGCGTTGGTGTAGACCGCAGCAGGCGGCGCGTTTTGCACCTTGACCGTTTTCAGGTCCACCTCCAGCTCTTCGGCGATCAGCATCGGCAGCGCGGTGTAAACGCCCTGCCCCATCTCGGAGCGCGCGCACATCAGCGTGATGGTGTTGTCATCGGCAATGTGCACCCAGGCATTGGGTGTGTACAGCGTGCCTGCGGCCTGTGTTGCCAGCGGCAGGCCGAGTGTTACGCCCATCATCAAGCCACCAGTCACGGCAGACGATGTCTTGAGGAAATTGCGGCGATTCAGGGAAACAGTTTTTGAGACGGTGTGCATGGTCGTTTCCTTCAAGCGTTGCGCATGGTTGAAGCCGCATCTTTGATCGCGGCCTTGATGCGGGGGTAGGTACCGCAGCGGCAAATATTGCCGCTCATGGCCGCGTCGATGTCGGAATCCGTGGGGTTTTTATTGCTGCTGAGCAAGGCCGCTGCGCTCATGAGCTGGCCCGACTGGCAGTAGCCGCACTGGGGCACATCGTGTTTGATCCACGCCACCTGCAGTGGATGCGTGTTGTTGCGCGACAGGCTTTCAATCGTGGCAACTTTTTTGCCCGCGGCTGCT
>JAYWAV010000337.1:0-26336 GCA_043782015.1 Rhodoferax sp.
TTGCTGGCGTGGTCACGTCTATCGTTTGAAAGAGCGACTTGAGCTTGATGCCGAACATGAAACTGCCAAGTCCGTTTAAACGTCGATGTTGCCAGCGCGCAAGGCATTGGCTTCGATGAACTCACGGCGTGGCTCCACTTCGTCGCCCATCAACATCGTGAACACGCGGTCGGCTTCGATCGCGTCGTCGATCTGCACTTTGAGCAGGCGGCGCACGGTTGGGTCCATCGTGGTTTCCCACAGCTGGGATGGGTTCATTTCGCCCAAGCCCTTGTAGCGCTGGCGCGATGTTCCGTTTTCGGCTTGTGTGATCAACCAGGCCATCGCTTCGCGGAAGTCGGTGACTTTTTCTTCCTTCTGGCGCTCGCCCTCGCCGCGCATCACGCGCGCGCCTTCGGATAGCAAGCCTTTGAAGGTGTTGGCCGCTTCGGCCAGCGCTGCGTAATCCGCGCCGTGCACAAAGTCTTGCGTCAGCACGCTGCTCTTGACGTTGCCATGGTGGCGGCGGCTGATGCGCAAAATGGGTTTGTCGGTACGGACGTCGAACTCGCCCGCCACTTCCGCGTCGGGCAGCCGCGCTTGCAGCGCGGCCGCAGAAACTTCTGCATCGGCAACGGTGTCCAGATTCAGCGCCACGCCATCAGCCACCGAGCGCAGGGCTTCGGCGTCCATGAAGTTCTTCAGGCGCGCGATCACCGCTTGCGCGACCTGGTGCTTGCGTGCCAATGTGGTCAGGGTGTCGCCAGTGATCGTGGTTCCATTGGGACCACCGGTGAACACGGACGCGTTGACCAGCGCGATGCGCAGCAGGAAGTTGTCCAGATCGCCCGCGCCCTGCAGGTAGAGCTCTTCTTTGCCCGCCTTGACCTTGTACAGCGGCGGCTGCGCAATGTAGATGTGGCCGCGCTCCACCAGCTCAGGCATTTGGCGGTAGAAGAAGGTCAGCAGCAGTGTGCGGATGTGGGCGCCGTCCACGTCGGCATCGGTCATGATGATGATGCGGTGGTAGCGCAGCTTGGCGACGTTGAAGTCGTCATTACCGGTCGTGCCACCAGCCTTGCCGATGCCGGTGCCCAAAGCGGTGATCAGCGTCAGAATTTCATTGCTGGTGAGCAGCTTTTCATAGCGCGCTTTTTCCACGTTCAGAATCTTGCCGCGCAGCGGCAAGATCGCCTGGAACTTGCGGTCACGGCCCTGCTTGGCGGAGCCACCGGCGGAGTCGCCCTCGACGATGTAGATCTCGCACATCGCCGGGTCTTTTTCCTGGCAGTCGGCCAGCTTGCCGGGCAGGCCCATGCCGTCCAGCACGCCCTTGCGGCGCGTCATGTCGCGCGCCTTGCGCGCTGCTTCGCGGGCACGCGCCGCTTCGATGATCTTGCCGACGATGATCTTGGCATCGGCCGGGCGTTCCTGCAGGTAGTCGGCCAGCAGCTTGCTGACGATGTCTTCCACCGGACCGCGCACTTCGCTCGATACGAGTTTGTCTTTGGTCTGGCTGGAGAACTTCGGCTCAGGCACTTTGACCGACAGCACGCAGGTCAGGCCTTCACGCATGTCGTCACCGGTGACCTCGACCTTGGCCTTCTTGGCGATCTCCGACTCGTCGATGTATTTGTTGATGACCCGTGTCATCGCAGCGCGCAGGCCGGTCAGGTGGGTGCCGCCGTCGCGCTGCGGAATGTTGTTGGTGAAGCACAGCACCTGCTCGTTGTAGCCGCTGTTCCATTGCATCGCCACTTCGACGCCGATGTTGGTCTGCTGGTCGCTCTGGCGGTCGCCCATGGCGTGGAAGATGTTGGGGTTCAACACCGTCTTGCCCTTGTTGATGAAGTTCACAAAGCCCTTGACGCCACCGGCACCGGAGAAGTCGTCTTCCTTGCCACTGCGCTCGTCCTTCAGGCGAATCTTCACGCCATTGTTCAGGAAGCTGAGTTCGCGCAGGCGCTTGCTCAAAATTTCGTAATGGAAATCGAAGTTGGTCTGGAAGATTTCCAGATCGGGCAAGAAGTGCACTTCGGTGCCGCGCTTTTCGGTCTCGCCAATCACCTTCATCGGAGAGACTTCAATACCGTTCACGGTCTCGACGATGCGGTTTTGCACAAAGCCTTTGCTGAACTCCATGACGTGCACTTTGCCGTCTCGGCGAATCGTCAGGCGCAGCATTTTGGACAGCGCGTTTACGCAAGAAACGCCCACGCCGTGCAAACCGCCCGAGACCTTGTAGCTGTTCTGGTTGAACTTGCCACCGGCATGCAATTCGGTCAGTGCGATTTCAGCAGCCGAGCGCTTGGGCTCGTGCTTGTCGTCCATCTTCACGCCGGTCGGAATGCCGCGGCCGTTGTCGACCACGCTGATGGAGTTGTCGGAGTGGATAGTGACCAGGATGTCGTCGCAATGGCCGGCCAGCGATTCGTCGATGGAGTTGTCTACGACTTCGAAAACGAGGTGGTGCAGACCGGTGCCATCGGACGTGTCGCCAATGTACATGCCAGGGCGCTTGCGCACCGCCTCCAGGCCTTCCAGGATCTGGATCGAACCTTCGCCATAGGCCTCGGTCGCACCGGCCTGGTTGGTGTCGATAGTGGGCTGGAAGTTGGAACTGTCTGACCCGCCTTCGCCCGTATGAACGGATTCGTCGTTATTGGGGGTTGGGACGGACTTGTTTTCTTCAGACATGGCGTACTTTTCTCTCAGTCAGTTTGGGACAGAACATCGTTACGCTCTGGTCTTTCCCGCAAATTTCATACTTCTTCAATGACCAAACCCCCGGAGACCGGGGGTTTGGTTGCGTAGGTAGCTATGCTTTTTATAGCATCAAATTCTCATCGGCATCACCACGTATTTGAACGTGGCGTTGTCGGGGATGGTGAACAGCGCCGAGCTATTGCCGTCGGACAGCTCCAGCTTGACCATGTCCTGGCTCATATTGGCCAGTGCGTCGATCAGGTAGGTCACGTTGAAGCCGATCTCGATGCTGTCACCGCTGTAATCGATGTCCAGCTCGTCTACCGCTTCTTCCTGCTCGGCGTTGTTGGACGCGACACGCAGGCTGCCAGGATCAATGTTCAGGCGCACGCCCTTGAACTTGTCAGAAGTCAGAATCGCGGTGCGTTGCAGCGTGGCCAAGAGCGCGGTGCGGCCCAGCGTGATGCTGTTCTTGTGGTTCTTGGGGATCACGCGGTTGTAGTCAGGGAACTTGCCCTCGACCAGTTTGGTCACAAACTCCATGCCGTCAAACACAAACTTCGCCTGGTTGTTGGCGAATTGCATTTCAATCGCGCCTTCGGCGTCCGACAGCAAACGTTGCAGCTCAATCACAGTCTTGCGCGGCAGGATGACTTCCTGCTTGGGCACATCCACATCCAGCGTGGCCGAGGCAAACGCCAGACGGTGGCCGTCGGTCGCTACCAGGCTCAACTGCTTGCCTTCAGCAACGAACAAAATGCCGTTGAGGTAATAGCGAATGTCGTGCACGGCCATAGCGAAAGCTACTTGGCCGAGCAGATCCTTCAGGGTCTTTTGTGGCACGCTGAATACCGGGCCGAAGTTGGCCGATTCCTGCACCAACGGAAAGTCTTCGGCTTGCATGGTCTGCAGCGTGAACTTGCTCTTGCCACCTTTGAGGATGACCTTGCTCTGGCTGGACTCCAGCGAGACGGTTTGATCGCTGGGCATGGTGCGCAAAATGTCGATCAGCTTGCGCGCACCGATGGTGGTGGTGAAGTTGCCGGTGTCACCGCCGAGGTCGGCTGTGGTGCGGATCTGGATTTCCAGATCGCTAGTGGTCAGTTGCAGGGACGTACCTGTTTTGCGTACCAGCACATTGGCCAGGATGGGCAGGGTGTGGCGCCGCTCAACAATACCGGCCACCGACTGCAGTACCGATAGAACCTTGTCCTGCGTTGCCTTCAATACGATCATGTCAACCTCTATGTGAAACTCTGTTTCTAGGAATCCCGCCATTTTCCCAGTTTTATGGGGCTTTTCCGGGTCTGGCGCGCTTGTTTTTCTGATTAGCCCTTGAGCGTCTGCTCCAGGACGTGCAACTGTTGGTTCAGCTCGGTCATTTGCTGGCGCTCTCCGCCGATTTTGCGCACTGCGTGCAGCACCGTCGTGTGGTCACGCCCGCCGAACAATTCTCCGATTTCGGGAAGGCTCTTTTGTGTCAGCTCCTTGGCCAGGTACATCGCAATCTGGCGCGGGCGGGCAATGCTGGCAGGGCGTTTCTTGGAATACATGTCAGCGACCTTGATCTTGTAATAGTCGGCGACTGTCTTCTGGATGTTTTCCACCGAAATCTGGCGGTTCTGGATCGACAACAGGTCGCGCAGGGCTTCCCGCGCCAGCGCAATCGAGATTTCTTTCAGGTTGAAGCGGGAATACGCCAGGATCTTGCGCAAGGCGCCTTCCAGCTCGCGCACGTTAGAGCGCACGTTCTTCGCGACGAAGAAAGCCACTTCCTCGGGCATTTCCGAGCCCTCGGAGCGCGCCTTGTTGATCAGGATCGCCACGCGCATTTCCAACTCCGGTGGCTCAATCGCCACGGTCAGACCGGAATCAAAACGGGAAACCAGACGCTCGTGGATGTCTGCCAGGCCCTTGGGGTAGGTATCGCTGGTCATCACGATGTGCGACTTTTTGGCCAGCAGCGCCTCAAAGGCGTTGAAGAACTCTTCTTGGGTGCGGTCTTTGTTGGCAAAGAACTGCACATCGTCAATCAACAAAAGATCGAGAGAGTGGTATCTGGCCTTGAATTCGTCAAAAGTCTTGCGCTGGTAGGCCTTAACCACATCCGATACGAACTGCTCCGCATGGATGTAGAGAACTTTGCTGCCCGGCTTGTCAGCAAGTAAGCGATTGCCAACGGCATGCATCAAATGGGTTTTACCCAAGCCGACGCCGCCGTAGATAAATAGGGGGTTGTAAAGGTGGCCCGGAATGGTCGCCACATGCATCGCCGCGGCGCGCGCCATGCGGTTGGCCGTACCCTCAACCAACGTTTCGAAGGTGAGCATGCTGTTGAGCCGGTTTTTGGACTCACCAGGGGCCTTCTCTTCAACAAACTCAGGTGTTTCATCCGCCGCAATGGGTTCTGCAGCGCGAGGCCCTGAGGCAGTACGCATAACGATTTCTCTGGGGGTAATCGCTAACTCAACCTGAATCGGCTGGCCATACATCTTCTCCAGCATGGCAGCAATCCGCGTGCTGTACTGCGCACGAATCCAGTCCAGCTTGAAGCGGTTGGCGACAAAAATCGTGACCCTGGACATGTCCTCCTGCACCTGTGCGTGCAGCGGTTTGATCCAGGTGTTGAACTGCTGCTCCGGCAGTTCCTGGGCCAGTTGGTCGGTGCAGCTTTGCCACAGGCTCGCGCCTATATTCATACTTGCCGCATCGCCGGCAAGAGGCGTGTTTCCCTCATGCATTGTTCTTGTATCTTCTGTGGATAGATATTCTTGATTTAACCGACCATTGTAGATTATCAATAGCTTATCCACAATTCGGGGAAACTACCTGAAACTTGCGGTTTTAGGATGTAAAAGACCTGCAAGGTGTTGCCGGGATTGAGAAAGTTTGCGATAATCGTCGGTTCCCCTGATTGTGTTCGGGGCGACTAGATAGAGATTATTATGAAACGCACTTACCAACCTTCCAAAATTCGCCGCGCCCGTACCCACGGTTTCCTGGTTCGCATGAAGACCCGTGGCGGCCGTGCCGTGATCAACGCGCGCCGTGCCAAGGGCCGCAAGCGTCTGGCTGTCTAAGGTTTTGCAAAGCTGGGGCTTGGGCACTGAGCGGCACGGGCTTTCGGCTTACAGACTTTGTTCTGAGCCGGTTTGCGTGCCAGTGGTTCCCGACAGTGTTTAGGTTGCTGACACGCCCGCAGTTTCAGGCTGTCTTGTCGGGGCGAACCTTGGCCCGTACCGCGCACTTTGCCTTGCATTTTGTGGCTTTGCCACTACCTGCAGTCGACGCGCCTACGGCTGACAATACGGCCTTGTTTGTCGGAACAGGCCCCTGGATGGGGGCCATGGTTCCCAAACGCTGGGCCAAACGTGCCGTGACCCGCAACACCATCAAACGCCAGATCTATAACGTGAGTTCGGATTTCAACCCCCAACTGCAGGCTGGTGCCCATCTGGTGCGTCTGCGTTCGGGGTTTGACCGCTCCGTGTTCATCAGTGCCTCTTCGGATGTGCTGAAGGCTGCTGTGCGCGCTGAATTGCAGCAACTGTTCACGCTGGGCCTGCGGCCATGATGCGCGCTGCGCTGATTGCGCTGGTCAAGGGCTACCGTGTGTTGCTCAGCCCCTGGCTGGGCTCTTCTTGCCGGTTCGAGCCCACCTGTTCCCAGTATTCCCTGCAAGCCTTGCAATTGCATGGCGCTGCGGCGGGTGCCTATCTCACGGTGGCGCGTATCGCGCGTTGCCATCCTTGGTGCGAAGGGGGTCACGACCCCGTTCCTGCGCAAATCCCACGTTTGGCCCCGCGTCTGTTTAGCCGCTGGCTTCCAACACCCTCTGAAAAGAAAACGTCATGAACGATATTCGCCGCACCATCTTGTGGGTGATTTTTGGCTTCTCCATGGTCATGCTGTGGGACCAATGGCAGGTGCACAACGGCAAGAAGGCCACGTTCTTCCCAAGCGCTTCGCACAGCGTTGCGCCCGCTGCCACGCCTGCCTCGGCGGCTGTCACGCAAAGCGGTGTGCCTGCGGCTGCTCCGCAAACGACTGCGACAGCCCCCGCTGTGGCCACGCCTGCCCAAGCGGCGCCTGTCGTGCCCAAAGAGCAGTTTGTCGTCACCACCGATGTGTTGAAGATGACCTTCGACACCGAAGGAGGCTCGCTGGTGCGTGTGGAGTTTTTGAAGCACCTCGACATGGCCAAGAAGGAGCACAACTTTGTGCTGCTGGATGACAGCGTGGATCGCGTCTATCTGGCACAAACCGGCATCATTGGTGGAGTCGCAGGCAGCCAGGCTTTCCCGACGCACAAGACGGTGATGAAGGTTGCCGGTGCGCGCGACCTGAAGGACGGCGAGTCTGAGTTCCAGTTGAGGTTTGAGTCGCCTGACGTCGGTGGTCTGAAGCTCACCAAGACCTACACCATCCGCCGCGACGCCTATGACATCGCCGTGCGGCACGAAGTGAGCAATCTCTCGGCCCAGCCGGTGGCGCCGCAGCTGTATCTGCAACTGGTGCGCGACGGCAACAAACCCTTGGGCGAATCGTCTTTCTATTCGACCTTTACCGGCCCCGCTGTTTATACAGATGCCAAGAAGTACCAAAAGGTCGAGTTCAAGGACATCAAGAACAAGAAGGCGGACTACGAGCACAGCGCCACCAACGGCTATATCGCAATGGTGCAGCATTACTTCGCCAGCGCCTGGCTATTGGCTGACGGCGTTCCACGTACGATCTCTTTGGACGCCACCGACATTGGCTCACAGGTAGCCGACTGCTGCTACCGCGTGTCGATGATCACGCCGATGGACAGCATCGCACCGGGCACCAGCAAGGCTGTGGACGCCAAGTTCTTTGCCGGCCCACAGGAAGAAAAGAAGCTGGAAGCCCTGACACCCGGCCTGGAGTTGGTCAAGGACTACGGCGTGTTCACGATTCTGGCCAAGCCCATGTACTGGCTGCTGGACAAGCTGCACGGCATGATCCAGAACTGGGGCTGGTCCATTGTTGCACTGGTGCTGCTGCTAAAGATCGCGTTCTATTGGCTCAATGCCAAGGCCTACGCCAGCATGGCCAAGATGAAGGCCGTGAATCCCAAAATCATGGAAATGCGCGAGCGTCTGAAGGACAACCCGCAGCAGATGCAGCAGGAGATGATGAAGATTTACCGCGAGGAAAAGGTCAACCCGATGGGTGGCTGCTTCCCCATCATGATCCAGATTCCGGTGTTTATCTCGCTGTACTGGGTGCTGTTGTCCAGCGTGGAAATGCGCGGGGCACCCTGGGCGCTGTGGATCCATGACCTGTCCTCGCCCGATCCGTATTTCATCCTGCCAGTGTTCATGACCTTGACTACGCTGTTGCAAACAGCTTTGAATCCGGCACCGCCGGACCCGATGCAAGCCAAGATGATGTGGTTCATGCCGCTGGCTTTCAGCGTGATGTTCTTCTTCTTCCCGGCCGGCCTGGTGATGTACTGGATCACCAACAATGTGTTGTCGATTGCGCAGCAGTGGATCATCAATACCCGTATGGGCGTGCCACCGCAGTTCAATCTGCCCAAATTTAAGTAAGCCCCCGAAGCGCCTCCGGCGCCTCCCCCCAGGGGGCGACACCAGTGGCCCGGCAAAGCCGCGTCCATCGGTGTCTCTGGCTAAACTCTCCCTCTATGCTTCCCCGCCACCACGATCCGATACTGGCCATCGCCACTGCGCCGGGGCGTGGCTCGGTCGGGATCGTGCGGGTCAGCGGCAGGAGCCTCTCGGCATTCATTGCGGTTTTGCTCGGGCGTGACCTCAAGCCGCGTGAGGCGACCTATCTGCCGTTTCGTGATGCAGACGGCCAGCCGATAGACCAGGGCCTGGCGTTGTTCTTCCCCAATCCCCATTCCTTTACCGGCGAAGATGTGCTGGAGCTGCAGGCCCACGGAGGGCCCGTGGTGTTGCAGTTGCTGCTGGCACGCTGCCTCGAAGTCGCCGCGCAGGCTTTGCCCGGCTTGCGGCTGGCCGAACCCGGCGAGTTCTCCGGGCGCGCCTTCCTGAACAACAAGCTCGACCTGGCACAGGCCGAAGCCATTGCCGATCTGATCGATGCCAGCACGGAAGCGGCAGCGCGCAGTGCCAGCCAGTCGCTGTCCGGGGTCTTCTCGCGCGAAGTGCATGCGCTGCGCGATGCGCTGATCCAGTTGCGCATGCTGGTCGAAGCCACGCTGGACTTTCCGGAAGAAGAAATCGATTTCCTGCAAAAGGCAGATGCCGTGGGTCAACTCACGCGCCTGCAAACCGGAGTGCAAAACGTGCTGGCGCGCGCATCGCAAGGCGCCTTGCTGCGTGAGGGCATCCAGGTCGTGATTGCCGGGCAGCCCAATGCGGGCAAATCCTCGCTGCTCAATGCGCTGGCGGGTGCCGAGTTGGCCATTGTGACGCCGATTGCCGGCACCACGCGGGACAAGGTGCAGGAAACCATCCAGATCGAAGGTGTGCCCATTCATGTGGTGGACACGGCTGGTCTGCGCGACAGCAGCGATACGGTGGAGCAGATGGGCATTGCCCGCGCGTGGGATGCGATTGCGCAAGCCGATGTGGTGCTGTTTTTGCATGATCTGACGCGTGTCGATGCTACAGATTACATAGCGGGTGACGCACAAATTATGGGTGCCCTGGAACGAAAACTCTCCAAATCTGTACCGGTGATCCATGTCTGGAACAAGGCAGATGCAGCGAAGGGCTCGCCGCGCGAAGGACTTACGCTTTCTGCCAAGACTGGCGCAGGTCTGGACGCCTTGCGCGCACGCCTATTGCAGGCTGCAGGTTGGCAAGCGCCGGTGGGCGGTACCTTTATCGCCCGGACCCGGCATTTGCAGGCCTTGCGCCAGGTGCAGGCCCATTTGCAGGAAGCAGCAAGTCACCTCGCAGCGCAAGCGCAGCTGCTGGACTTGCTGGCGGAAGAATTGCGCTTGGCGCAGAACGCCTTGGGTGAAATTACCGGCGAATTCAGCTCGGACGATTTGCTGGGTGTCATCTTCTCCAAGTTTTGCATTGGCAAATAGGCTGGTCTACACTAGGTTGACCTACTTACAAGAGCGAGACTGCTACCCATGTCCCTAATCGAATGGTTTTCCAAGAAGCCCCAACACAAGGCGGACCCTGCGCCTGAGAGTTCAGGGCTGGGCCACGTGGACGCTACGGTCCCGTTGCATCCATCGGCGCGCGGGCGAATGGATGCCAGTGCAGGAAGCCACGCTGCGAATCGCAAAACGGAGCGGCTGGAGCGCCGTGAGTTGTTGTACGCCGTGGTCCGCCAGGCTATGACACGCGCTGGGGTGTTGTCTTCGAGCTACAAATTCAAAGTGCTGTCGCTGGATTCACGCGGCCGCCAGTATCTGATCATGATGGACATTGCCCGGCAGTTCGCGAGCGAGACCGCACGCCTGGCAGAGATCGAAGGCGAGATCGCGAAAAGCGCCAAAACCCACCACGACATACTGGTGACGTCTGTGTATTGGCGCGTCAATGAACATGTGACTACCGGCCTTTCCAGACAGGTCGCTCCGGCATCCGCACCAGCCCCATTGACCGCAACGCCTGTAACGTCAGCGGTCGCTGTTGCACCAGCCAAACCGCGTTTCGAACCGCTGCAAGCGGATGAGGTAACCGCCTTCAAGCAGGCCTTGGCCAATGGCATCGCGAAAACACCGTCGCCATTGCGTGGCGAAGTCGCAAAGTCTGGGCGCCGAAACCCAGCACCGCAGCCAGCATTTCAGGATACCCAGCTCGACGAGAGCCACTCACCTCTGAGTGGCACGCAGTACGGGGATTTGAACTGAATTGCCTGCCCAGTCAATGACCGGCGAAGTCGACCAGTGTGAATAGCGGCAATCCGGATTCACGCAGCTTCTGTGAACCGCCCAGTTCAGGTAAATCTACAATCGCGGCGCCTTCGATCACTGTGGCGCCCAGGCGCTCCAGCAGCTTTTTGCCTGCCATCATCGTGCCGCCGGTGGCGATCAAATCGTCAATCAGCACCACCCGGTTGCCGGGTTTGACGGCATCGGTGTGCAGCTCCACCGTCGCGCTGCCGTATTCCAGTTCGTAGGTTTCTTCCACCGTGGTGAACGGTAGCTTGCCTTTCTTGCGGATCGGAACAAAGCCTAGGTTGAGTTCATAGGCGACCACGGCGCCGACGATGAAGCCGCGTGCATCCAGCCCCGCCACGACATCCGGACGCACATCGGCGTCCATGTAGCGGTGGACAAAGGCATCGATCAACACCCGAAACACTTTGGCATCCTGCAGCAGCGGTGTGATATCGCGGAACTGCACGCCCGGTGCAGGCCAGTCCGGCACTGTGCGGATATGGTCGCGAAGGTATTGGTTGATGCTCAGGTGTTGCATGGTCGGGTCTGCGTTGAAGAGATGCTTGGCTTGGTAACTCGAAAGGCACGCTATTGTGCAACGAGCGCGGCTTGCCCGAACCTACGCGTCCAGCAGTTTTTGCTCAGCCAGCGCCAGCGCCTTGGCTTTGCCAGAAAGTACCAGCGTGTCGCCCGCCATCAACAGCGTGTCGTCGGCCGGCGCAATGGTTTTTCCGCTGCTGCGCCGCAGGCTGACTACCCGTACCCCAAGCGCCTGCAATTCATAGTGGGCCAGCGTGCGGGCATCGGTGAGCGTAGTGTCTGACAGAGTCACTGAACTCAGACGCTCATGCTGCAACTCATCGACCGAGTCGTCATCCGCGCCATGGAAAAATCCGCGCAGCAGGTTGTAGCGCGCATCGCGCTGGTCCTGCACGATGCGGATCACGCGGCGCATTGGCACGCCCACCAGCGCCAGCGCGTGGCTGGCCAGCATCAGCGAGCCTTCAATCGCTTCCGGAACGACTTCAGTGGCTCCGGCGGCTTGCAGTTTTTCCAGACTGTGGTCGTCTTGCGTGCGCACAACGACCGGTACCTTGGGCGCGTGTTCGTGGATGTGGTGGAGTACTTTGAGACTGCTGGCTTCTTCCAGATACGTAATCACCACGGCGCTGGCGCGGGCCAGACCGGCTGCCATCAGTGCCTGTAGCCGCGCGGCATCGCCAAACACCACCGAGTCGCCCGCAGCGGCGGCCTGGCGCACCCGATCCGGGTCCAGATCCAGCGCCATGTAGGGAATGCCTTCGGCTTCCAGAATGCGTGCCAGATTCTGGCCGCAACGGCCATAGCCGCAAATGATCACATGGCGGTTCGCGTTGATGGATTTGCGCGCAATCGTGGTCATCTGCAATGATTGTTGCAGCCACTCGCTGGCAACCAGCTTCATCACGATGCGGTTGCTGTACATGATCACGAAAGGCGTCAACAGCATGGAGATCACCATACTGGCCAGAATTGGATTTAGCAGTGCGGGCGGCACCAGCGCGTTCTTTTGCGCCAGCGTCAGCAACACAAATCCGAACTCACCCGCTTGCGCCAGATACAGGCCGGTGCGCAGCGCAACACCTGGCGTAGACCCCAGGGCGCGCGACAAACCCATCACCAGTGCGGCCTTGAATACAGTGGGCACGACCACCAGCAGCAATACCAGCGGCCAGCGCTCCAGTACAAGGTGCCAGTCCAGCAGCATGCCGATACTGATGAAAAATAAGCCCAGCAGCACATCGTGGAATGGCCGGATGTCGGTCTCCACCTGATGTTTGAACTCGGTTTCCGAGATCAGCATGCCCGCGATGAACGCGCCCAGCGCCAGGCTCAAGCCCGCCATTTCGGTAAGCCACGCAAGCCCCAGTGTGATGAACAACAGGTTCAGCACAAACAGCTCCTCAGTCTTGCGCCGGGCTACCAATGTGAGCCAGCGCCGCATCACGTGTTGCCCGCCAACCAGCAGTACGGCGATCAGCACAGTCGCCTTCAGACCCGCAATCAACAATGCGCTGACCAGGCTTTCTACTGGCGCGGCCAGCGCAGGCACCAGTACCAGAAGCGGAACGACGGCCAAATCCTGGAACAGAAGCACGCCCATCACCCGCTTGCCGTGCTCCGACTCCAGCTCCAGCCGCTCTACCATCAGTTTGACCACAATGGCCGTGCTGCTCATCGCCAGCGCACACGACAGGGCAAGCGCGGCCTGCCAGGACATGCCCCACAGCGAAGGTGAAAATGCAGACAGGCCAATCGTGAACGCGGTGGCAATCACCATCGTGACCACCACTTGCAGAAGGCCCAGCCCAAACACATGGCGTTGCATCACGCGTAGCTTGGGCAGATTGAACTCCAAGCCGATCACGAACATCAGGAACACCACGCCAAACTCGCCTAGATAGCGCACGCCTTCGGCGTCGTGCGACAGCGCCAGCGCATTGGGGCCGATCAGAATTCCCACGGCCAAATAGCCCAACATCGGCGGCAACTTGAACGAACGGCACACCACCACGCCGAGCACTGCGGCCAGCAGGTAGAGCAGTGTTATTTCAAGGGCATCCATGCCGCGATACTAGCAAGCGCAGTGCCACTCTATAAAATGTTGCCATGACCTCCTCCCCCGCCTCCAACTCCGCGGCCCTCGCAGCGCGGGCCATTGCACTGGCGCAAGAGACTTTTGATATCGAAGCCGCCGCCGTACTGGGTCTCAAAACCCGTGTGAACGCATCCTTCGCGCGCGCGGTCGAGATGGTGCTGCGCATCCCAGGCCGCGTAGTGGTGATGGGCATGGGCAAGAGCGGACACATCGGCCGCAAGATCAGCGCCACGCTGGCCTCGACCGGAACGCCCGCGATGTTTGTGCACCCAGCAGAAGCCAGCCATGGCGACTTGGGAATGATTACGGAAGCCGATCTGGTTCTGCTGATTTCCTACCGAGGCGAGTCTGACGAAATCGCCGCCATCCTGCCTGCACTCAAGCGCTTGGGCGCTCCTATCGTGGCGATGACGGGAAGCCCGGATTCGACGCTCGCCCAACATGCCGATGTGTGGCTGGATACTGCCGTGGACAAAGAAGCCTGCCCCTTGAATCTGGCGCCCACCGCCAGCACTACAGCGCAACTGGCGATGGGTGACGCGCTGGCGGTTGCCTTGCTGGATGCGCGTGGATTCCGCGCTGAAGACTTTGCGCGCTCGCATCCTGGCGGCGCGCTCGGCCGCAAGCTGCTGACCCATGTCAGCGACGTGATGCGCTCAGGCGATGCCGTACCTTTTGTGTCACCCGACGCCAGCTTCAGTCTGCTGATGCGCGAAATGAGCGCCAAGGGCTTGGGTGCGACTGCTATTGTGGATGCGGGTCAACAGGTCATTGGGATCTTTACTGACGGCGATTTGCGTCGCCTGGTGGAGCAAGGCATTGATCTGCGCGAAAAGACTGCGCAAGAGGTCATGCACCGCCAGCCCAGCACTGTGAAACAGGATGCGTTGGCGGTGGAAGCAGCCGATTTGATGGAGAGCAAACGCATTACCAGCGTGCTCGTGGTGGACGCGCAGGGCAAGCTCTGTGGCGCGCTCAACAGCAACGACCTGATGCGTGCAAAAGTAATATGAGCGCTCCTTTCATTCAATTCGATCCTGTCCTGTTGCTAAAGGCGCAGGGCATCAAAGTCGCGTTTTTCGATGTGGACGGTGTGCTGACTGACGGCAGCCTGTTGTATTCTGAAACGGGCGAGACGCTCAAGCGTTTCAACACGCTGGACGGTCATGGGCTGAAGTTGCTGCAAAAGGCGGGCATCACGCCAGTCATCATTACTGGGCGCGATTCCCAACCTTTGCGTACCCGGCTGTCCGCACTTGGCATTGTCCACGCGCATTTCGGCACCGAGGACAAACTGCCCGCAGCTGAACAATCCTTGCAGGCATTGGGGCTGGACTGGAGACGGGCGGCTGCAATGGGCGATGACTGGCCCGATTTGCCGATGTTGCAACGCAGTGCCTTTGCTTGCGCGCCAGCAGGTGCGCATGTGGAGATTTTGCGCCGTGCCGATTACGTCACTGCAGCACATGGTGGCCATGGCGCCGCGCGCGAATTTTGCGACTTACTGATGGTTGCCAGTGGTCGTTACGTCAATCTGCTGCAAGAGTACCTGCCGTAATGCATTGGTTCAAAGAGGCTTGGGAGCGATTCCTGCTGTACCTGCCGGTGATCTTCATGGCACTGTTGGCTCTGGGCAGCTATTGGCTGGTGCGCAGCACACCGGCTCCAACCACATCAGATATCCAGCGCCCGGTTCGGCATGACCCGGATTACTTTCTGGAAGGTTTTACGCTGAAGACCTTTGACGCCAGTGGTCGCATCCGCACCGAAGTGTTCGGCGCCAAGGCGCGGCATTACCCGGATACCCAATGGCTGGAGATCGACGGCATTCGCATCCGCTCGTTCGACGACAAGGGCCGCCTGACCACAGCCCGGGCCGAACGTGGTTTGACCAATGAAGACACCTCCCAAGTGCAGCTGATTGGCGATGCCATCGTGGTTCGCGAAGCGGATGACAGCGGCGCCAAGACCCTGCCCCGCATGGAGTTCCGCGGTGAATTCCTGCATGCTTTCATGCAAACCGAAATTGTGAAATCCCACAAACCGGTGCAATTGCTGCGTGGCTCCGACCACTTCAGTGGTGACAGCATGAAGTTTGACAACGTGGATCAGGTGCTGCAGCTCGAGGGTCGCGTGCGGGCGACCTTGGCGCCAGACAAGCCGTAGCCCGCGGCGCCTTTCTGGGAGAAATCTGTGTTACCCCTCATCTTCATTACCGGCGCATCCAGCGGCATTGGACAGGCTTTGGCCTGGCGTTTCTATCAAGCGGGCTATTCACTGGCGCTGGTCGCGCGCCGCACGGACGAAACCGCTGCTTGGGCACAAAGGCAGGGGCTGGACGCTGCGCGGTACCGGGTTTACGGCGCCGACGTCTCGGTCTTGGACAACATCATTGCAGCCGGTCAGCATTGCATTGCTACGCAAGGCCTGCCAGATGTGGTGATTGCCAACGCGGGCATCAGCGTGGGCGTGGACTCCGCCTGCCGCGCTGACCTGGACGATATGGCGCGCACCTTTGCGACCAATAACCTGGGCCTGGCGGCGACGTTTCATCCCTTCATTGAGGGAATGGCCATGCGGCGCTCGGGAACATTGGTCGGTATTGGCAGTGTGGCCGGTATCCGCGGCTTGCCCGGCCATGGCGCTTATTGCGCCAGCAAGGCAGCGGTGATCACTTATTGCGAGTCGCTGCGCGGAGAACTGAAAAGCGATGGTGTCAAAGTCGTGACCATCTGCCCCGGCTATATCGATACGCCGCTCACGCGCCAAAACCGCTATGCGATGCCTTTTTTGATGGGCGTGGACGATTTCGCCGACAAGGCATTTCAATCCATTACCGCAGGCGACAGTTACCGCGTCATTCCCTGGCAAATGGGCATTGTTGCCAGAATGTTACGACTATTGCCGAACTGGCTCTTCGACAAGGCTCTGACAGGTCGGCCGCGCAAACGCCGTAGCCAAGAAAACTAGCCTCCACGCTTTGACCATTAAAAAAGGGCCCGAAGGCCCTTGATTGATTTGCGTGGCAAACCCGTTCGCTGCTTAGTAGCTGCTACGACCACCGCCGTAACCACCACCACCACCGCCGCCGGAACGACCACCACCGCCACCACCGCCGCCGTAACCACCACCACCGCCACCGCCGGAACGACCACCACCGCCGCCGCCGCCGCCGTAGCCGCCGCCGCCAGCGCCACCACCGAAGCCGCCGCCGCCAGTGCGGGGAGGACGGGGTTCCATCGGACGTGCTTCGTTCACCACGAGACCGCGGCCACCGAATTGCTGGCCGTTCATGCCGTTGATAGCAGCTTGTGCTTCAGCGTCAGAACCCATTTCCACAAAGCCGAAGCCCTTGGAACGACCTGTGTCACGTTCCATCATGACTTTTGCGCTGGTAACGGAACCGTGTGCTGCAAATGATTGCTGCAGATCTTCATCACGGAAAGAATAGGGCAGGTTGCCCACGTAAAGTTTGTTGCCCATGCTAGGACTCCTAGAAATAACCCAAAAACGCGATGGAGTCCATAACCGCAATCAACAAACCAGTGAAGACTTAAAGCAGACGCGAAACTGACTAAACACCGCAAACTAACATGCCACCCCGAAAGCAGGCATGCCGACACATTATGCGTCAGATTGTTTCAGTCGCCTACTTTTTTTGCAAAATGGCGGCTGCGTTGGCACTGGAGGCCGGAAATTCCCCGGAATCCGTGTAATTGCGCCACAGTTGCATGCTGTTGCGCATCGACAAGATCTGGCGCTCAAAGCGGGGGCAGGCGTCGCATATCACCATATGAACTCTGAGTGCCACCCGCTCGGTCAGGGGCAAGGCGCGGTCTTCCCTGGCTACCAGTAGCGCGGCGACCTCTTTGCAAGAGCGTTTCAGGGGAATCATGGGACAGATTTTTTCATGAACCAGTTCAACTCCAGGCACTCCCGCAAACGAAAGCGGGCCCGGTGCAGCTGGACATAGAGGTTGGTCGAGGTCAGGTTCAATTCCTTACAAATCTCTTCGCAGGACATCTCCAGCCACTCCCGCATCAAGAACAGGCGCCCCTGGGTCGCAGGCAGCTGGCTGGCGCAAGCCTCCAGAATTTCAAAGAATTGGCGGCTGTTGGCTTGGGTCTCAGGGTTACCCCACTCCGCCGGGGTCTCGGCAAAGTGGCCATCGGCCTTGAACGCGATGAATTCCAGCGGATCGGCGTCAGAATCTGCGTCGGTTTCCAGACCGCTGACCTCCCGGCTGTGGTGGCGCAACGCGTCGACCACCTTGTGTTTGAGGATGCCGACCAGCCACGTCTTGAGCTGGGAGCGGTTGCCAAAGCTTTGCGGCTTGGTCAGTGCGGCCAGTACCGTCTCCGACACCACGTCCTCCGCCCAGGTCTCGTTGCGCAATTGCAGGCGTGCGAATTTGAGCAGATAGTCGCGCAGATCGGCAACCTGTTGCGCAAAAGACGGCATGGCAGGGGGCTGGGAAGTCATGTCGCCAGTGTACTTTCTGCGTCGGCCGAGCAGATTTTCAGGAAATGTGAGGCCGGCCTGTAAGAAACGGCTGGCCTCGCGGACTAAACACCAACCAGCGAATATTGCATACACTGCGAACGCGTTTCTGGTTGTTTATTCACACCATTTTTCAGGAGTATTCCAATGAGCCAACGTGTATTGATCGCCGCTACTGCCGCCGCCGTAATGTCCATGGGCCTGATGGCCGCGCCCACCGCTGCCCAGGAAAAAGAGAAATGCTTTGGTATTTCCAAAGCAGGCCAGAATGACTGTTCCACTGGCGCCCATTCGTGCGCCGGCCAGTCCAAGGTCGACATGGAAAAAACCGAGTGGAAATATGTGGCCAAAGGCACCTGCAAGTCCATGAAGGGCATGACGGCGGAAGAAGCCAAGGCGATGAAGAAGTAATGTCAGCGCTGGCCGCATGCGTGGGCATCGGCTGGCGGCACCCGCATTACGCCCAGGTGCTGCACGAGCATCCCGCGGTGGATTTTCTGGAGGTCCATTCCGAGAATTTCTTTGCCGCGGGCGGCGCTGCCCTTAGCGTGCTCGAACAAGGCCGAAGCCAGTACCCGGTCAGCCTGCACGGTGTGGGTTTGTCGCTGGGTTCTGCCGTTGGGCTGGATGCCTGGCATCTGGACCAGCTTGCAGCCTTGGTGAATCGTATGGGCCCGGTGCGGATTAGCGACCATGCTTCTTTTGCGCGCGGCAGCTTTCAAGGCACCACCGTGCACGGCTCCGATTTATTACCCTTGCCCTTTACTACCGAGGCGCTGGACGTGCTGTGCAGCAATGTGCAACAGGTACAAGACCGGCTGCAGCGTCGCTTCATGGTCGAAAACCTGTCTGCGTATTTGCAGTGGAAACCGCAAGACGATGCGGTTTTTCAAGAGGCCGAGTTTCTCAATACCCTGGCCCTGCGCACCGGTTGCCTGTTGCTGGTGGATGTGAATAATATTTATGTCAATGCACTGAATGCCCTTCAGCGTGGAGATCAGCGCGGTGGCACCCAAGACCCTATGCAAAACTGCTGCGACTGGCTGGACGCGATAGCGCCCGGGATGGTCGGCGAATTGCATCTGGCTGGCCATCGCCATGTGTCCGACGAATATGGCGACATCGTGATTGATGACCATGGCAGCCGGGTGTGTGACGAGGTCTGGACGCTCTACCGGCACGCTATTGGCCGGTTTGGCGCCGTGCCGACGTTGATCGAGTGGGACACCGATGTGCCTGCGTTGTCTGTGTTGTTGTCAGAAGCGGATCGGGCCCGGTCGCTGCAAACGACGCAACACCAGCAGGCTCTCGCATGAGCGGGTTGGCCATCCAACAGGCTGCTTTGCTGGAGGCGCTGTTTGCCTGGCCTGCTGCAAATGCTATGAAAAACATAGCTGCTTACGCAATCGATACGGGCGCTAGAGGCCTAAAAGCTTATCAATCCAATGGCCACACCATGGCCGAGAGCGCGCTGGGTGCGGCCTATCCCGTGTTGGCGCAAATGGTGGGTGAAGAGAGTTTTGGTGATCTCGCACGCGCGCTGTGGCACGCGCATCCTCCTGCCTGTGGAGACTTGGGACGTTGGGGTGAGGCGTTGCCTGTGTTTGTCGAAGCCAGCGCGCAACTGCAGGACGAACCCTATCTGGCAGATGTGGCGCGGTTGGAGTGGAGCCTGCACCTTGGTGCCGCCGCAAGCGACGTTGCGCCAGACCCGGCCAGCCTGGCCTTATTGACACAACATGACCCCGCGGACTTGGTGATGCTTCTGGCACCGGGCTGTGCCGTGGTTTGCAGCGCTTGGCCCATCGCCAGTTTGGTGTTGGCGCATCTGGATGGCGCACCCAGCTTTGCCGCGGTGGGCGTAATGCTGCGCGAGCGGGTGGCGCAAGACGCGGTGGTCTGGCGCGAAGGATTTCGGCCGCGCGCCCGGCTGGCGCTACCCGGTGAGGCCGGTTGGTTGCAGGCGCTGCTGCAAGGGCAGTCGTTGGGCCAGGCGCTCGATACCCACACCACCCTTGACTTTGCGCAATGGTTTCCCGCTGCCATCCAGTCAGGCGTAGTACTGGGTGCTGCATTGCATCAGCCCACACCATGAAACGGGCACGCCCATTTGCCAGGTTCGCCAGATTCAACGTTGGCTGGTTGCCAGGTAGTAACCTCTGGCCATGGAGATAAAAGACTTTCCCGATACCCTGGCCCCCGTGCTGGGGGCCGTCGCACACACGTTCTGGCCCCGCAGCATTGGCCGGCGCCTCGCTTTGGGTTTCGGTACATTGGTGGCATTGATGCTGCTGGCCCTTTGGTACTCCAGCGTGCCGGTGGGGCTGGTATCCGAGGCGACGCAACGTTTTGCCAACGGCGATATGCAGCGCTTGCTGCGCGTGCAGGCGCTTTCGCTGCAGACCGAAGGTGTGGGCAGCGCGCTGGTCCGGCTGATGAATGCACCACGGGAAAACCGGGTGCCCGAGTACACCGATGTGGACGAGCGCAACCGCCGCATTGACGGCATTATTGATTCACTGCGCACCGACTTGCGCGACCCCGAGCAGGAGCAGACGCTGGGGCGTCTGATCCAGTCCCGCGCGAACTATCGTGTGGCCTATCTGGCGATCGTGGACCTTATCGAAGCGGATGACCTTAACGCTGCGACCAAGGCGCTGAACGAGCAGATCAACCCGGCGCTCAAGGCATTGCGCCAGGAGTCCAACGCACTGCTACAGCGCGAACGCGAGCGCATCGAAGCGGAGCTTGCGTCCGCGCAGGCGTCCTTTCAGCGTATTGCCATGTTCGCCGCGGTGTTGTCGATTGCGGTGGTGGTGGTCGCTGGCTGGCTGGCGTGGTTGACCACGCGCAGCGTGGTGCGCCCGTTGGTCACGCTGGAAACCGGTGCGCGTAGTCTGGCCCGCGGCAATTACGACAATCGTGTGGAAGTCACGGGCACCAGAGAGGTCGACCGGGTCGGCCGCGCGCTCAACACCATGGCCGAGGCGGTGGCCCAGCGTGAGCAGCAAATCGTTCGCCTGGCCTACCAGGATCCCTTGACCGGCTTGCCCAACCGCACCGCACTGCTGACGCCCGAACAACCGCCATCTCAATTGCCCAATTGCGTGGCTATTCTGGATTTAGCGCGGCTGAAGGGCATCAATGAAACCTTGGGGTACACCACCGGCGATACGCTGATCAAGGAGCTTGCGCTGCGCGCCAGCGACGTGTTTGATACAGCGGCCGTCAGCGGCCAGATCGGTGCCCAACCCGTGGTGGCGCGGTTGTCCGGTGGTACTTTCGCAGTGGCGTTCTGCGCCAGTTCGCGGGCCGATGTAGACGCACTGCGCGAGCGTATGGAGCGTGCGGTGGCCGAGCCGGTGCTGGTCAGTGGACACAGCGTCGATCTGAATGTGGCGTATGGCTTCGCCGATGCACAAGCAGGCGCCAAGCCCGACATACAAACCCTGATGCGCAACGCCGAAGTGGCCTTGCATTCAGCCAAGCGCGGCGCCATCGGCCATGCCTGGTACAGCGAAGCACAGGAAGCGGCACGGTTGAGCTACCTCGGTTTGATCTCCGAACTGCGTGGTGCAGTGGCGGCTTCGCAGCTGCAGATGTGGTTGCAGCCCAAGTTCGCGTTGGACAATGGCCGCGCTGTGGGCACTGAGGCGCTGGTGCGTTGGCAGCATCCGCAGCGCGGCTTTATCTCGCCCGCCGAATTCATTCCCTTTGCGGAGCAAACCGGCCATATCACGATGGTGACCGACTGGATGCTGCGCGAGGCGCTGGGCACTTTGCAGACGTGGCAGACCCGCCATTCAGAGTTGAGCATTGCCGTCAACGTCAGCACCCGTGACCTGCAAGACGCCGGTTTTGCCAAGCGGGTGGAACGTTTACTGAGTGCCCGCTCGGTCGACCCTGCCAAGCTGCGGCTGGAAATTACCGAGAGCGGGCTGATGGACGATGCGCAAAAAAGCGTGGAGCTGCTCAGCACGCTGCGCGAGATCGGCGTGCAACTCTCTATCGACGACTTCGGTACCGGCTATTCGTCGCTGGCGTATTTGCAAAAGCTGCCAGTGAGCGAACTCAAGATCGACCGCAGCTTCATCGACCGCATTGACACTGCGCCCGGCACCCAAAAGCTGGTGCGCGCGATGACCGAAATGGGCCATGGGCTGGACTTGATGGTCACGGCAGAAGGCGTGGAAACCGAGGCTGAACGTGAAGTCATCAAGAGCCTGGGTTGCGACGTGTTGCAAGGCTATCTGGGCAGCAGACCCTTGCATGGAGACGCACTCAATAGCTGGCTTTCGGGCCTCTAGCGCCCATGGATAAAGCGTAAGCAGCTATTTAATTAATAGCAATTCAAGCTAAGACCAGGACGTTGTCCGCATGACCGCTACAATTCAGGCTGTCATTGGGGAGTAGCCGCCCTTGCTTTTTGCAGAGGGGCTTGTGTCAACAGACTTGTCAGCCTTGCGGCCGACATGGCGCAAGCAGGACCGCACGGGGTTGTGATCACGTGTGCGTCTTGGCGAGACCTTTGGCTGCATGCCTTTCGATTTTGGCCGGGGGTGTCGTGCAGTCATTGTCTCTGTCCCCGGCCGTGGAATCCCTATGGAAGCATTTCTGGTCTCTACTGGCATCGTCGCCCTGGCGGAAATGGGCGACAAAACCCAGCTCCTGGCACTCCTACTCGCTGCACGTTTTCGCAAACCCTGGCCCATCGTGGCTGGCATTTTTGTCGCCACCGTGTTCAACCATACGCTGGCTGGCGCAGTCGGCGCCTGGGTCACCACGCTGTTGGGCCCGCAGATGCTGCGCTGGGTACTGGCGGCGTCCTTTATCGCCATGGCGGCGTGGATGCTGATCCCCGACAAGGTTGACGATGAGGCCACCACCGCCGCGCCGCGCTGGGGCGTGTTTGGCACCACTTTCATCACTTTCTTTTTGGCCGAAATGGGCGACAAAACCCAGATCGCCACCGTCATGCTCGCTGCCCAGTACCACGCTTGGGCCTGGGTCGTGGCAGGCACCACGCTGGGCATGATGCTGGCCGACGCACCCGTGGTCTGGCTGGGCGAACGCATGACGCGGTTGGTGCCGATCCGTATCGTTCACATCGTGTCGGCGCTGATTTTTGCGGGGCTGGGAGTGGCGGCGTTGGTGTGGAGCTGATCCACCTTCGTTGCTATACTTCCCCACAGCGCCAATTTGCTCCAGCTTGCGGGCGCTTAATAAATACAGCTAAACACGGAACACCCGAGACCCGGACCGCGTTTAGCGTTGCCGGGTTTTTTATGTTGATCGCTACGCCCCAGTCCATGCTGTTTGATGCGCCACTGCCTTTGCAGAGTGGCGCCAGCATTCGCGGCTATTCGTTGAGATTTGAAACCTACGGCACGCTCAATGCCGCCAAGTCCAACGCCGTATTGATCTGTCACGCGCTCAACGCCTCGCACCATGTGGCTGGCGTTTACGCCGGGCAGGACAAGAGCGAGGGCTGGTGGGACAACATGATCGGCCCGGGCAAGGCGGTCGATACCAATCAATTCTTTGTCATCGGCGTCAACAACCTGGGCTCCTGCTTTGGCTCGACCGGGCCTATGCACCCGCACCCGGATACCGGCGCCGTCTATGGTGCGGACTTTCCCGTCGTGACGGTGGAGGACTGGGTCAACGCGCAAGCCCGTTTGCTCGATGGGCTGGGTATCCAGAAGCTGGCTGCCGTGATGGGTGGTTCGCTCGGTGGCATGCAGGCGCTGTCGTGGACGGTGCAGTACCCGGACCGCGTCGCGCATGCGGTGGTGGTGGCGAGTGCACCCAATTTGACGGCGGAGAATATTGCCTTCAACGAAGTCGCGCGCCGCGCCATCGTGACCGACCCGGATTTTCATGGCGGGCATTTCTACCAGCACGGTGTGATCCCGAAACGCGGTCTGCGTATCGCCCGCATGATTGGCCACATTACGTACTTGAGCGATGACGTGATGAACGAAAAGTTCGGCCGCGAACTTAGCGCCCCCACGCTTCCCGCTGCGCGTGGGTCGCTGCCCCCCGAGGGGGCCCTCGCGCCCGAGCTGTCGAAGGCTGCGCAGCGCTTGCCTGGCGGCCCGGAAGCGCGCGCCGCGGCTGTGCTGCCGTACAAGTTCAGCACGCAGGACGTCGAATTCCAGATCGAGAGCTACCTGCGCTACCAGGGCGACAAGTTTGCCGAGTACTTTGATGCGAACACGTATTTGCTGATCACCCGGGCGCTAGACTACTTCGACCCCGCGCGCGCCTTCGGTGGTGACCTGAGCACTGCGCTTGCGCGTGCCACCTGCAAGTTCCTGTTGGTGAGCTTCACCACCGACTGGCGCTTCAGCCCCAAACGTAGCCGCGAGATCGTCAAGGCGCTGCTGGATAACACGCGCGACGTCAGCTACGCGGAGATTGATGCGCCGCACGGGCATGATGCCTTTTTGCTCGATGACGCCCGCTACATGCGCGTAGTCAGCTCCTATTTCGATAGCATTGCGAAAGAGGTCGCCGCTGCGCCGGGCCGCCCCAAGCAAGGCACGGCCCCCTCGGGGGGCAGCGCAGTACGCGAAGCGACTAGCGTGGGGGCTAAAGCACTATGAGTGATGTTGCGATTCAACACGCCATCGCGGAACTCGTCCCCAAAGGCTCGCGCGTGCTGGACCTCGGTTGCGGCGACGGTGCGATGCTTGAGTACCTGCAAAAAGAGCGCGGCTGCACCGGCTACGGCGTGGAGCTTGACGACGCGAATGTGCTGGCCTGCGTGAGGCGCGGCGTCAACGTGATCCAGCTCAATCTGGACGAAGGGCTGGTGATGTTTGGCGATGCGTCGTTTGATGTGGTGCTGCAGATCGACACCTTGCAGCATTTGCGCAACGCCGAAGTGATGTTGCGCGAAACCGTGCGCGTTGGGCGGCTGGGCATTGTGGCGTTCCCGAATTTCGCGCACTGGCCGAATCGCCTGAGCATTCTGCGCGGGCGCATGCCGGTGACGCGTCGCCTGCCTTACCAGTGGTATGACACGCCCAATATCCGCGTCGGCACGCATGCCGATCTGGCCGATCTGGCGGCGCGCAATGGCCTCAAGGTGCAAGACAGCTTTGGTCTGCAGGAGGGCCGCGTGGTGCGCGTGGCGCCGAACCTAATGGCTGGCACCTCCGTGTATCTGCTGGCGCGATGAAACCAATTTGTTTGCCAAAGTGTGGCGTATGCTTGCGCACAAGCAACTTTGACCCGATAATTTAACTGTTTAAATACACAGTAAAAATAATGAACTCTCTGGAACTATGTGCAGGTGCGGGTGGACAAGCGCTAGGGCTGGAGCGTTCAGGCTTCGAGCACGAGGCCTTGATCGAAATTGATGCGGCGGCCTGCAATACTCTGCGTTTGAATCGTCCGCAGTGGAATGTGATCGAAGGCGATTTGAGCCACTTTGACGCCATGCCTTATCGGGGCGTAGATCTGGTTGCGGGAGGTGTGCCTTGCCCCCCGTTTTCCAAGGCCGGCAAACAGCTCGGCGCCGATGATGAACGCGACATGTTTCCTCAGGCCCTGCGCGTGGTGAACGAGACCCGTCCACAGGCCGTCATGTTGGAAAACGTTCGCGGCTTGTTTGACCCGGTTTTCGCGGATTACCGGCAGAACATTGCCAAACAATTACAAGCGATGGGCTACTGGACCGACTGGCATCTTTTTAACGCAGCGGATTTCGGTGTGAGTCAGTTGCGCCCTAGAGTCATTTGTGTGGCTTTGCGCAAGGAGATCGCCCCGTTTTTCCGTTGGCCAGCACCCATCCTCAAACTTCCTCCGACAGTTGGCGAGCTTTTGCACGATTTGATGAGTGCAGATGGATGGCGTGGCGCAGACGCTTGGCGAAAGCAGGCAAACGCCATCGCTCCAACGCTGGTGGGCGGTAGCAAGAAGCATGGCGGTCCTGATTTGGGGCCGACGCGATCACGCGCAGCTTGGGCAGCATTGGGTGTTGACGGGCGCGGCTTGGCGAATGAGCCGCCCGTATCCGATTTTGAAGGTATGCCGCGGCTGACGGTCCGTATGTGCGCGCGCGTGCAAGGATTTCCAGATGAGTGGCAATTTGCGGGCAAGAAGACGCCCAGCTATCGCCAGGTAGGCAATGCCTTTCCTCCTCCGGTAGCCCATGCTGTCAGTGCTCAGATCGCCAATGCGATTGAGCAGGCTGCAGCGCAGAGCTCCATGCGGTTAGCGGCCTGATGGCGAAGGTCGCAGCGAAGAAGCTCGCCGTACCCAAAGGTGCGGTAACCCTAGGAGCGAGGGCCAAATTAAGAGCCTATTTTTTGGCCAACTTGGGCCGGGTGATGGATTCGACGGAGTTGCGGCCTGTGGCAGGCAATATCAGCGAATGGGCGCGTCGTGTGCGGGAGCTTCGTACCGAAGAAGGCTTTTTAATCCTGACCCACAACGACCGCGCGGAACTGAAGCCCGGCGAGTATTTACTGGAAACGCCTAAGCCGCAGCCCGCTTTTGCACGTGGCATCTCCAAAGAGACTCGGGCCTTCGTTCTCGACCGCAACGGATTCACTTGCCAGATGTGTGGTGCGGTGGCCGGAGAGCCGCATCCCTACGACCCGACCCGCAAGACCCGATTGCATATTGGGCATGTGATTGACAAAAGCA